>JASMCQ010000061.1 GCA_030753265.1 Dehalococcoidia bacterium | reverse complement strand
CTGACCGGCTTCGGAATGTTTGGCGGCATCATGTTCGTCCCCCTCTTCTTCCAGGGCGTATTGGGGGCCTCAGCCACCAACAGCGGGAGCTTCTTGACTCCCATGATGCTCGGCGTGGTGGCGGGCGCCGTCCTATCTGGGCAGGCCCTTTCCCGTTTCGGAGGAAGATACCGGCTCCAGGGCCTGGTGGGGATCGCAATAATGGCCACGGGCGTTTTCCTGCTTTCCCGGATGTCCCCGGACACCAGCAACGGCCAGGCGGTGACGAACATAGTCCTGATGGGTTTCGGGCTGGGGATCAGCTTTCCCGTCTTCACCATTGCCGTTCAGAACACTGTCCCCTACCGGGTCCTGGGGGTCGCCACCTCCTCCATTCAGTTCTTCCGGTCCATCGGCGGCACCATGGGCCTGGCGATTCTTGGCTCGGTGATGACCAACCGCTTCGCTTCGGGGCTGACCGGCACGCTTCCGGCGGAGGTGAAAGCAGCCATGCCGCCGGGGCAGCTCTCGGCATTGGCGGAAAACCCCCAGGCTCTGCTGAGCGACGACGCGCTGACCCGGCTTGGAGCCGGGTTTAGCCTGGCCGGCCCCCAGGCCGAAGACCTGCTGGCGAAGCTGCTCGATACCTTGCGGCAGGCCCTCTCGAACTCAATAGATGATGTTTTTAAGATCAGCTTGGTGGTGATTCTGGTCGCCGGTCTGGCCACCCTCTTCCTGAGAGTGGTCCCCTTGCAACCGGTTCAGACGGTTGAGAAGGAAAGCCCGCCGGAGGGACGGGGCACGCCGGCACTTCCCGGAGAAAACGCCGCCGGGGATAGCTGAAGGCCGCAACTGGTTGATGACATGCCCGGGCCGATGTTTCTTTGGAAGGGCCGGGGGGAACCCATGATCGCGGGAAAGGCTACCCTACCCAATTGTAGCTAGGCCGTCCACCTGTGCCTGGTCGGGGCGCGCCTTTCCTCTCGGCTAATTCTAGTAGCCCTCATGGCGCTGTTTGATTTGCGAGCTGGAACAACGTTGAGCATAGCTGTATTGGCCGGCATTTCCGATTCAGGGTAAAGGTGAGATGCGATAGATCGGAATCTTCATCTCGGGCGCAGTCGCTTCTTGAACTCTTTGGCAGTCAATCAGCGTGGGCTAACCTAGAATGTTGGATCTACCCCCGCAGGGGTTCAATGGGATTAGGGTGGGCACGTCCCCTGGAGCCAAGAGGGTGTGGACAGCATAGGTCTGGTGTGACAGAATTGCCGAACCTCCCTCCGGGAGATTCGAGTCCCATGGAGCATCGATGAAGCTCCCCACATTTGCCCGCGAGATCAACGCTCCGGCGTTGTGGGCGGGGCTGACCGCTTTCGTATGGTATGCCTTTGGTGCGGTGCCACTGCACATCGCTGTCGCGGGCCAACTTGGCCTGACCTCCGGTGAATCTTCAAGCTGGATATTCATTATCTGGACCAGCGGAGCCGTCGCTTCCATTGCGCTTTCGCTGTTCTACCGTATGCCGATTCCGATTACCTGGAGCATCCCTGGGCTGATCTACCTGGGTACCCTGGTGGGCGAATTCTCCTTCCCCGAAATGGTGGGGGCGAACCTTGTAGCGGGTCTGTTGATCCTGGTCCTTGGGCTCCTGGGCGCCGGTGGACGAATCATGACCTGGCTGCCGCTGCCCATCGTCATGGGGATGTTCGCCGGGAGTATTTTTGGCTACGTGACTCGCCTGGTGAGCGCCACCGTTGACGATGTCTTCGTGGCCGGTCCGGCGGTCGGGGGATACCTGCTGGGCCGTCTAATTGGAAACCCGCGGGTACCTCCCGTTGGACTCGCCGTGGTATTTGGGGCGATTGCCATCCTCATCGGCGGGCAGGCCACTCCCGAAGCCATGTCTTGGAGTTTGCCATCCCTTGCCGTCCCCAGCATGAGCTTCTCGACGTCAGCTGTAGTCGCGATCAGTATACCCATGGTTGTTCTGGCGCTGGGACTGGGGAACGTCCAAGGGTTGGGCTTTCTGCTGGGGCAAGGCTACAAGGTGCCGGTCAATCCAATATCGGTTGTGATTGGCATCAATTCGGTAATCAACTCTCTGCTGGGAGGACATCCGGCGATAGTAGCTCGTACCGGGGTGGCAATTATGGCCGGTCCCGAAGCCGGGCCGATGCCGACGCGGTACTGGGCCAATCTCGTCGCCGCCACGCTGACCATGATCATTGCTCTCGCCGCCGGGCTCGTGATCCCCATTCTGGCCGTTCTACCGAAATCGTACGTGTTCGCCTTGGGCGGGACTGGCTATCATCGCATCCCTCCAAGATGCCTTTGAGAAGGCTTTCAGCAGCCCATTACGCTTCGGGGCGTTGGTGGCATTTGCCGTGGCGGCCACGCCGTTCTCGTTCATGGGAATCACGTCGGCCCTGTGGGCAGTGGTTGCGGGGCTGGTTGCATCGCTGGCAGCGGAACGGCCCCCACTGCTGAGCTATTGGCGGGAGAAGCAGGATTAGATAGCTCCGAAAGCCCTGATAACAGCGGTGCGGGCCGGCGCTTGCCGTCCTGGACACGAGCTTCCGGTAACCTGCCCGTGCCTTGCCCCGGGTTTCTACAACCTTTGCCAAACTCGGCGCCCTTCTACCCGCACTATCTTCCCGAATCCGGGGGCCGGCAGGTGCACCGCGGCCACCGGGATACCCTCCCGTTCCAGCCGGTCAAGCACGGAGAGGCGGGTGATCCGGGCCTGTTCCGGGTCGATGTCGGCCCGGGAGGCCCAGCCGGTCTCGTGGAACTGCGCCGTGTTGTGGGCAATGTCGCCCAGAATCAGCCCGCGCTGGCCCTGGGAGCTGATCAGGATACTCATGTGACCCGGCGTATGGCCGGGGGTCGGCAGGGCGGTCAGCTCGCTGGTTATGGCCTGTTCTCCGTCGTAAAACTCGATCAGGCCCAACTCTTCCAGCGGCCACACGCACTCGGGAGCGTTCGGGAACCGGCTTGGTTGAAGCTCTGGGTTGTGGCACGCTTCCCAGTCCTTGGCGCTGATCCAGTAGCGGGCGTTGGGGAAAGTGGGCCGGAACTTTCCCCCCTCGGACCGGAGGTTCCAGCCCACGTGGTCCCGGTGCAGGTGGGTCATCACCACCATGTCCACATCCTCGGGCCTGATTCCCTTGGCCCTGAAGTCGTTGAGCAGCTCGCCCCAGGGGGTCTCCGGTGTGGGTTTGGGACCCAGGCCGGTATCCACCACGATGGTCCGGCCATCGGAGCGGACCAAGAAGCAGGCGAGGTTGAAGCTGACCTTGTGCTCCGGGGTGAGGTGGTTCTTGTAAGGGCCCCAGTCCTTTTCTGGGATGGCGGGGAAGAAGTTGCAGAGGTCGAATTCAAGGATTCCGTCCGACAGGGAGGTAATCTCTACGTTCCCGATTGACATAACGTTTTTTGCCATGGTCGTTCTCCTCTCACCCCGTGGAAAGATACCCAGCGGCGGAAACCTATTCGTAATTGGGGGTCCCGGAGAGGCTTTGCCCGGCTCGCCGGCTGGACTGTTGTTACTCCCGCTGCCGGCCCCGCTTGTCGGAAACCACTCGTCCCTCTTTGATCACCAGCAGCAGGCTCCGGAGGTTTTCTATATCCTCCAGCGGGTTTCCGGCTACCGCGATGAGGTCGGCGAACTTGCCGGCAACGACGGTCCCCAGGTCCTGCTCCCTGCCGCAGAGGGCGGCGGCGTCCCTGGTGGCCGCCAGCAGCGTCTGCCAGGTGGTGGCGCCGTCCTTGACCCAGAGCCCCATCTCCAGCAACGCCGACTCCCGCAACGGCCGGATGTCCGACCCCAGCGCCATTCGCAGCCCGGCGCTGAGGGCGGTCTGGAACCAGCTCCGGTGCTCCTCGGACGCCGCATCCGCCCGCCGGACCAGGTCGGGCGCCAGCTGCTTCTCTTCCACCCAGCGTTTCTCCGCGCCGGAGGTGGCCTGCCCCGGCGTCAGGTGGGTGATGGCCAAAGTGGGGACGTACCAGACCTCTCGCTCCGTGAGCATCTGAATACACTCTTCATCCATCATGTACCCGTGCTCGACGCTGTGGGCGCCCAGGCTTACGGCGGCCTTGACCGCGTCCGGGTTGGTGGCATGGGCCATCACCTTGAATTCACGCTGGTGGCAGATAGCGAAGGCCGCCTCCAACTCCTCTCTCAAAAGGAACGAGTGCTGGTGCAGGTCCCAGGGAGGCCCCATGACGCCGCCGCTCAGGTTCAGCTTGATGTGGTCCACGCCGTTCTTGATCTGGTCTCGGACGGCCTCGACGAACCCGTAGGGACCGTCGCATTCCCGGGCGTGTCCCGACCTGAGGAAGTGGCCCGCCGTCGTGGTCAGAAAATGGCCGCAGGCGAAAACCCTGGGCCCGGCCACCCGGCCCTCTTCGAAAACCCGCCTCCAGGCTACGTCCATGAAGTTGGCCGCGCCCCCGGTCCGGACTCCCACGATACCCGCTTCGGTCAGGCCTTGCATCAGGGTTTGGCCGAACTGGGCAGTCTGCTCCGCGACGGTCAGGGCGGGCAGAGCGGTATATTCCGGGTGGTAGTGGACGTCCCAGAGGCCGGGCAGAAGATAGGCGCCTTCGAGGTCGACGACTCGGGCGTCCCGGGTGTCCGGAGAGCGCCGGCCGTCCAGCACTTCAACGATCCGGCCTTCCTCCACAATGACGCTGGCTTCAGGGACCGGCGCCGGGTTTACGCAGTCGATCAGGTTGCAGTTGGTCAGGACCAAACGCATGGGAGCCTCCTGTGGGTAGAGACTACGCGGCTGTCATTTGGGTGTCGAACCCTTGCCGGCTGTCATCATACATCAAAAAGGCGCCAACCGATTCACGGTTGGCGCCTAGCCGGTCTCGATGGCCGGGCTGGCGGTCAGGACAGCACACGGGGCTGCCATTGGTGGCAGCCCCGTTTACGCCGATGGGACGATTTCGGAACGGTTGCGTCCCTGCCTCTGGTCATTCGTGCCAAGGGGCGAGGGCTATGGTGCGGGCGCCAAGACGGCAGGGGTCTGCCGGTCCAGCTCTTTCACCTCGATGTTTGAGACCAGCACCATCAGCTCGTCCAGACGCCGGACCTCGAACTCCAGGAAGTCATCGTCGACCACCATGTAGCGGGATACGACCTCCCAGATTTCCCGCTTCATGCCCTCCATCTTCTCCGGGGAAAGATCGAGCCGGTCGTGCATCAAGACCAATTGGAGGCGTTGACGAGCGGTGTCCTTGGTGCGCTCCCGATCTTTATTAATCTCTCGTTGACTGAGCAACCACCGTAAGAATTCAAGCATGTGAATAGGCTCTCCCATTCAAACCTACGAGTCCCTTGAACTTGGACAGCAGGCCCGATTTTGCCGTTACCTCCACTAGGGGCACCTCATCACCGTCCACCCTGGCCGCGATCCGGAGGAACGCGGCGCCTGAGGGGGCTTTCTTGTCGTGAACCACGGGGATCCCGCGGTTGGAGGCGGTGATGGTTTTCTCATCCGCGGGCACCAGGCCCAACACCTCTACCGCCAGCAGGTCCACCACGTCGCGCATGTCCATCATGTCGCCACGTTTCACCATCTCCGGGTTGATCCGGTTGATGATCAGGCGGGGCTTGTGTAATTCCGCCGCCTCCAGCAAGCCGATAACCCGGTCGGCGTCGCGAATTGCCGACACCTCGGGGGTTGTGACGATGATGGCCTCCGTGGCGGCGGCAACGGCGTTCTTGAAACCCTGCTCGATGCCCGCGGGGCAGTCCATGAGAACGTAGTCGAACTCCTGCTCCAGCTTGGCGCACACTTCCCGCAGCTGATCGCGGTCGATACTGTTCTTGTCCCGCGTCTGGGCCGCCGGAATCAAGTACAGCTCGTACTTGTGCTTATCGCGGATCATGGCCTGGTGGAGCTTGCAATCGCCCTCGATCACGTTGACCAGGTCGTACACAATCCGGTTCTCCAGGCCCATGACCACGTCGAGGTTGCGCAGGCCGATGTCGGTGTCCACCACCACTACCTTGTGGCCGCGCATGGCCAGCCCGGAGCCGATGTTCGCCGTGGCGGTGGTCTTGCCGACCCCGCCTTTCCCTGATGTAACTACTATGGTCCTACCCTTCATACAGTATGCCTCTGCTGTATCTTGCGAACCGGCCCGTGAATGGCGACACGTATATGGAACGCCGCCGCACGTAGGCTATCCTGGGGCCGGTCGCCGTAGTTTTGGACCTCTGGCCGGTTGCCGGGGCCAGGCCAATATGAGGGCCGATTTGAATTCGGGGGGATTCGAGTTCGAGGGCGATAACGGTTGCCTTGGGGTCTCCCCCGGCGCCGGCGTGGGCCAGACCCCGCAGGCATCCGAACACCACGATGTCGCCGTCGGCGGTGATCTCGGCTCCTGGGTTCACGTCGGCCAGCACCACCACATCTCCCGCGTAGTTTATGGACTCGCCGGAGCGAAAGGTCTCTTTGATAAACAACGCCTCGCCAGGCACACCCTTGAGCGACCCCGCCGACCCCGGCAGCCGCATTTCCGGTTGGCTGGAAGGTGGAGCTTCCACGGCCTTGGACCGCACGGGTTCCGGCGGCCGCTCGGCAACTGCGGCGGCTACGGCAGCGGCATCTAGTCCGTCCAGGTCGCCTGGGGAACACCAGAACCGGCTGACGGTCAGGCCCGACTCCGCTTCGATGACCCCTTTGATCCGGCTCAACTGGTCCCGGAAGAGAATCCGCCGGCCCGCGTTGACGCTGATGGTGCCGCTGGACCACAGCCTCCGGTTTTCCACCAGGTATTCCCGCAGCCTCTCCGACACCTCGTCAAAAGGCCCGGTATCGTCGATTGCGAAATCGACGTTGGCCCCCCGGCCCGAAACCTGGACCACACTGGTCTTCAGCGCCACCGCACCCCCGTTACGCACATTATGTTATCTAAGTTTATAGCAGTGTGATCCGGCAGATTTCAAGTCTCTGGGAGGCTGTTTTTAGCCAATTTTGAAATTTGTTTGAAGTTGTCATTTCTATTCGCGCCTGCTAGTCTTTTCTAGAGAAGACCGCGCCGGACCACCCCGGGGGCCTTCGAAAAAGTGAACGACGCCGGATCATGCAACATTCCGCCGCTCAGGCGCGCCCTGATCCCACGTTTACATAAGACCATCCCCCAAGTCAGGGAAACCACGGCGCCCGAAGACAGGGCGATGGCCTGGGGAAGGCGGAATTTCATGGGGAATCCCGGTGCAGCGTTGATTGCATCCGTCTCGCGCCTCCGCAGGCAGAAGAAATACCCTCCGACGCCCTGGTCGGCCCAGCGGTTGTACCGCCCTTTCGTCAGGTCGTCTCTGGTGATGGCCCTGTCTCTGGGCTTCACGGCCGGGGCGGTCATGCTGTTCCTATCCGCGCTGAAGATCTCCGTCGGCCTCACCTGGGTCACCCACACCCAGGCCCACGGGGTGGCCCAGGTTTTCGGCTGGTCGGGCCTGTTCATGATGGGGGTGGCTTTCCACGTCGTCCCCCGGTTCCGCAACGGGCCCATCGACTTTCCGTGGCCCCAGCGGAGCATCTTGGCCCTGATCTTGGTAGGCATTGTCTTGCGGTTTACGGGTCAGACTGTGGACTCTCTATCCGTCAGCCCCGGCCTGCTGGCAGCCTCCGGCGTGTGCCTGGTTCTCGGCGTCGTCCTCTTCGCTTTGGTGATCGGACGGGCGTTGCTCCGGGGCACGGCGCCCCATGGCCCAGCGGAGCCCTGGCTCGGTATGGGCCTGATTTGGGCGGTGGTGGCGGCGAGCCTGCACCTGGACATCGTTATCCGGATGGGACTCAACAACAGCCCGGTCGCCCCGCTGTTTTTGGACGGCGCGTTTATCCACGCCGCCACGTTGGGGTTCATCGGCAACTTCATCTTCGGGGTCAGCCTCCGGGCGGTGCCGGCTTTCTTGGGACTGCGCCCGGCACGGCGAAGCCTGGGATGGCTGGCGTTTGGGTGCATCAACGGGGGCTTGGGCCTGACCGTGGGAGGCTGGCTCGCGGATATGGAGCCCTGGCTCTTGGCCGCGGGCGCCCTCCTGGAACTCATCGGATTCGCCAGCCTGGTGGCCTCCATCGGGCTACTTGGCCGGAGGGTCACTCCACGTAACTACAACCTGGGGACCTACGTCCGGTATGAGTGGTTCGTCCGGTCGGCCTACATCTGGCTCTTGGTGGCCGGAATTCTGCAGGTCTTGCAGGCCGCTGGGGGCGTCTGGGAAACGCGGATATTCCCCGCGGAACTGGCCAAGCCCACGCTCCATGTCCTGGCCCTGGGGTTCGTCACCATGATGATCATGGGCATGGGGTCCAGAATGATTCCTCTCTTCGAGGGGTCGATCCTGCCGGTGCACCGGCTGATGGACCTGGCGTACGTCAGCTTGAATGTCGGAGTGGTCCTTCGCCTGGCCTTCGGAGTGCTTCCCTTGGGCGCGGAGTGGCCGGGCCTGGCCGCCTCGGGAATGCTGGGCACCCTGGCCCTGGCCCTTTTCGCTTGGGTCATCTGGCGCGCGCTCAATGCCCCGGCCAGGGAGGCCTATCGGGCGAGGGCCGAGGAATTTGGGCGCCAGCAGATGATGGCGATGCCATTGGTGCTGGGCAAGTCTTTGAGGCCGCCCGGCGGGAAGCCCGCGGACTGAGGCTAGGGCCTGGTACCGGAAACCGCCGTTGTGATCAGCCGTTCCCCCTCAGCTTGTCCAAGGGCCCGGGATTGGTGGTTATGCAAGCTCACCACGAACGGTGTTGGATATACCCATGGTCAAAGGGACACCCCGTTAGAACCAAGTTGACTCAGTTCTAGACTTGGGACCACCCCTCAGGCAGGGCGGCGGCGTCGCCCGGTGGGTTCTAGCCGACGAGGGACAGGATGGTGCGGGTCACCACCCGGGCCTCGTCGATAACCTGAGAGACGGGAGCGAAGTCCACGCCGATGAATGAGCCACCGCCTCCGGCCCCGTACATCACCGCGGGGACACCGGCGGAGCACTGGCCTCCGGCGTCGAAAGTCCCGATACCGTGGAAGGTCTCCGGCTCGCTGCCGCGCACCTGGCGGTGGGCCTCCATCAGCGCTTGAACCCCCCGGTGCTCCGCGTCCACCAACGCAGGAAGCATGTACTCTCCCTTCTCAACGGACACCTGATAGGGCGACAGGTCGCCGATGGTCTTCCGGACGTCTTCCACCGCCTGGTCCACGTCGTCACCCGGCAGCAGCCGACGGTCCACCTTCATGCGCGCTATTTCCGGGAGCGTGTGGGGAGCCATCGGCTCGAAAGTCAACTGGTATGGTATGGCGTGACGCCCTCCCAATATGGGGTGGGTACCCTCAAGCGGGACCAGTTTGAGCCGGTTCATCACCTCGTTCGCCCCGGCGATGGCGCTCAGACCCTGGCTCGGGGCGCTGGAGTGGACCGCCTTGCCCCGGACCTCCACGTTGATGTCCACCCGCCCCCGGTTCCCGAGAGAAACGCGCAACCCGGTGCCGAGCAGCAGCAGGCCGAAATCGGGCTTCCGGTCCAGAGCCTTGAGAATCTCCTCGGTGCACCGGTGGCTGCTCAGACCCTCGTTGTTTATCGCGAAGTACACCGTGCCTCGAAGTTGGGCCTGGTGCTCGGTCAGGAGCTTCAACACCGCCAGCATCACGGCGTGGTGGGCCTTGTTCTGGGTCATTCCCTGCCCGAACACGCAGGGCTCGTCGTAGCCCCATTCCGTCCCGAGGCCGATCTTGCCCGAGAACGGGTCTTCCATCAGGTTGTGGTGTTGGGTGGGCGTATAGGCCATCACCAGCATACAGGCGTCGGAAGAGCCCTCGCCGAGCCGCATCACCAACTGGTTGCTTGGGACATCCTGGATGTCGTACACGGCCAGAGATTGAATCTTCGGCCGGAGCACCTGCTGAACGTAGTGGACCAGCTTGGGGTCGTCGGGCTCCATGAACGTTTCCGTGCCCAGCGGCACCTCCGTGGGCACCTTGGCCAGCTCGACCAGGGTATCGATCAAATAGCGCTCGTCCAGGCCTCCCTCCAGCGGGAACGCCTCATCCGCATTCGGCACGTGGGACACCTCCTGAGAGTAGGTTTGCCTATTATACCCGACGGCGGCCCAGAAGATTCGATGCCGATTCCGGATGTCCTGATGGCATGTTCCCGGTTCCTCGGGAATGAGGCGCTAGGTGCACCATGCTCCGGTCATATCTCCCTGGTTCCAAAGGAAGCGGGCCGGAGGACCCTGCCGGCTGGTGATGCTGGCCATCCTTCCCGGCCCGTTCCGGGGACGCCATGAAGGGCGACGTGCGGCCGGTGTTGGGCCACACGGCCGGACCCGCTGGCACTACTCTCCCATGGTTAGAGCCATCGCCTGTTCCGGAGTGTGGGCCTGGCTGATCTGCACCGTGTTCCACGCGATCATCCTGGATTCGAGAAGCAACAACTCCGCCGCCTCGAAGCTGGGCGCATCCAGTATCATGATGTTCTTGTGGGCGCCCAGCAGGACGTAGGTCCCCAAGTTCTTTACGTTGTGTTTCTTCTCAAGGTCAGGGATCGTCGACATGGCCTCGCCCAGCATGTCCATGACCTCCTTGTTGCTGCCTGGGCACATGGCCGGAGTATGTTCAGCTATAGCGACGAAAATCATGGGCGTGTCCTCCTCTTTCCTGTAGACGATTCGATTCGGCACCAGGCAGGGTCCCCCGCGTCGACTTGCCACAGTCAACGAGCCCGGGCCAGCCGCCCGGAGCATAGCTTTTCGCTATCTAGTGTCAATCGGTTTCCCGCCGAATCCGGAGCCTGGCAAAATCTCCAGCCGGTTGGCCGGAAATCCTAGCCGGCGGTACATTTCCCCGGTGGCCCAGCTCAGTCGCCGACGCCTTTTTGTCTTCGAATCGTGACCAAAGTTCTTTACATAATGTTCCTCAGTAGCCCCGCCTTTACGCCTCACCCCTTCGGATGTTCGATCCTTGACGCCCGGTTGGGCCACCGGTAGAATTCCGAATATTAGAAGAGTCTCATATCAGACCGGGGTCTCGCCGGCGCCGTGGGGTGACGGCGGCCCTCCGCCGGTCCAGTCGACAGGGGGAGGTAACTTTGCAACTGCTTTCACACACCTTCAAGGTGCCGGATATCGCGGCGGCTGTGGAATTCTGCTACCAACAGGGCTGGACCGACGGGCTACCGGTGGTGCCGCCAACCCAGGAAGCGATCGAACGGATCATCGACTATCTGGGCCGTGACCCCAAAGAGGTGGTGGGCATCGTCAACCCCCGAAACGGCATCGCCACCATCGAGAAGATCGCCATCAACTGCGTCATGGCCGGGTGTCTGGTCGAGTACGTTCCCATCGTCATCGCCGCCCTAGAGGCGATGCTGGAGGAGCCCTTCAACCTGAACGGCGTGCAGACAACGACCCATTGTTGCGCCCCGCTGGTTGTCGTGAGCGGCCCGGCGGTGAAGAGCCTGGGGTTCAACACCGCGGAAGGGGCGCTGGGCCATGGCTCCCGGGCCAACGCCACCATCGGGCGGGCGGTGCGCCTCATCCTCTGGAATATTGGGGGCGGTCTTCCTGGCGAGCCGTGCAAAACCACCCACGGCCACCCCGGCTACTACAGCTTCTGCATCGCGGAGAACGAGGACGTCAACCCTTGGGAGCCCCTCCACGTTGGGCTCGGATTCAAAGCGGAGGAAACGGTCGTCACCGTCGCCGCCGTGGAGTCACCGCATTCCATCGGCACGGGTGCCGGGTACACTTCCTCTGATGATGTACTCTTCGTTATTGCCGACGCGATAGCGACCCTGGGCAGCAATAACCTGAGTGGCGGAGATATGGTATTGGCCCTGGGGCCCCTGGCGTCGGAAAACCTATCCAAAGGCGGCTACAGCAAGCAGGATGTGGTACGGGAACTCATGGAGCGGGCCGTGCGCCCGGTCCGGGAAGTGAAGCGCAAGCATTCCATCGCCCCGGTAAGCCCGTTCCACTGGAACAAGCTGGTCGACCCCGGCGACGACGAAGCCCTGGTGCCCTTCATCCGGAAACCGGAGAACCTGGTCATCCTCACCACCGGAGGTTGGGGGTCCCTCGGGGGCTTCGCGGGCCTCTTCCCCGGCTGGGGCAGCCTGGGAGGCCTCAATCAGAGCAAGGCCGTTCACTTTCCCAAAGCGTGATAGGAGGACCATGGATATACTACTGTTTGACCCGGTGGGAGACATCGATTTACCCGAGCGGGCCGAGGAGAAGGTCCTGGATACGCTCAAGGGCAAGGTTGTCGGCTACATATTCAACCAGCACAACTCGTCTCTCGTTTTCTGGAAGCACCTGGAGGAGAACGTGGAGAGCGCCCTCGAGCCCTCCAGTACCCTGAAAGTCTACAAGCCGAACACTTGGGCGCCCGCGCCCAAAGACAAGATCGAACAGGTAATCCAAGAGACGGACTTCGCGCTGGTTGGGGTTGGGGCTTGAGGGTCCTGTACCTCCGCCGCCGTGCGCGACGGGATTGCCCTCAAGAGTGCCGGCCACCCCGCCATGGTCCTGGTGCACGATGTCTTCGAGAAGGCGGCCCATGCCCAGGCCACGGCCCTGGGGATGCCGGACCTCCGCATCTACGTGTTCCCTCAGCACCGGCCCGGCGAGCCCGACGAAATCGAGATCGAAAAAGCAGCCCGGGCAGCGGAGGCGTTAGACTCGAACCTGCTCTAACTGACCCTGGCCACTACATCCTGAGAACACGGTAGAAGATACCGAAGGCCGCGCCGATGGGGAGTTTTCCGTCGGCGCCCCCTTTCTACCCGCTGCTCTTCTTCAAAGGAAAGCCGCAGGACTTTGACCCCGCGAATCAGCCCTCGGCTTCGTTTCATGGCCCCTATGGTGGACCGTAAAAGTAGGGCAATTGGCCCAAGTGGGTTCTTTGCCGACCATCTCGGGTCCTAGCACCTCTTGCGCCAGCCGGTACTGCCGCGCCACGCACCCTTGGCCACTAGTTGAATATATGTGTAAGCCCCATGTCGACAGCAATTTGGCCAAAGTTATAATTTCCTTTTGGTGAGGTGGTGGAGGTGTGGAAGGAAATTCCCGGAGGGGGAGCCGGCCCATGCTACCTCCGAAGACTGAACAGCTTCGGAATGAATCGGGCATCATCGGCATTGAGGCGGCCATAATGGTGATTGCCCTCGTGGTCGTCGCGGTCGGCTTCGCTAACGCCGCGATAACCTCCGGCGTCCTCTTCTCCAACACGGCCCAAGAGACCATCCAGAGTACATTGGGGCGCCTGGATGTCATGGAACTCAGGGGCTCGGTCGTTGTGACCGCCTCCACCACTGGCGCCTCCGGCGTGGTGTCGGACATAGTCCTCCAGGTGGCTAGCGCCGGCGGCGGGGAGTCCATCGACCTGACCCCAGGCAAGATAATCGTCAAGTATTCCGACTCGAGCCAGTCCAGGACATTTGACTCCCCTTCCAGCTTCTCGGTGACGGGACTTGGCAGCACCGACTCGGACATGTTCCTGGAGCCGAACGAGTTGTACGAAATCAGGCTGAGCGGCCTGGACTCGACCGTGGGCGGTTCGGACCAGCTCGCCAACCCCCTGGGCCCCGACACGATGTTCAGCCTGGAATTGATCCCGCCCAACGGCTCGGTGTTGCTTGTCCAACGGAGCACACCCACCTCCCTAGACACAATCATGCGGCTCAACTGAACCCGCAACCGCCCGGCCTCTGTGTTTACCGCGCTCGCTACGGCGCCCGAGGCTCGGTTGGCGCCGGCCGGGGTCTCCAACCCCGTCGAGTACGATCGTCTTCCAAGCCCCAAACCCCTGGCACTACCGTGCGGCCAACGTATGTGCCGAGTATCCGAATTGAAAGCGTGACTAGGGCTGCATCTTTCGCATGCTCGACTGTTGGCGACCAGCACAAATGGGACAGTTTGGGACCCGAGAGATCAGAGGTGTGGAAGAGCTTGGGTGAGCTGCCTGAGGGTCCGGTTATGAAGTCTTCGCCTATCGATCGTTTGAGCCTTCACCTCCTTTCTGCGC
>JASMCQ010000060.1 GCA_030753265.1 Dehalococcoidia bacterium | reverse complement strand
GAACCCTTGTCATTCTCGGTACACCTCTTGAAGTCGGGAGTCAACCGCGCTGGGTTAATTGGGGCGAACGATACAGTTCCCGTAGTCGTCCACCAGGGTTGCCCACCCCGGATTAATGACCACCGTGGAATCCATCCCTTCCAGAATTGCCGGGCCCGAAACTGACGCGCCTGGAGCTAGCTGGTCGCGACTATAGATGTGGCAGGGGACGGAACCATTGGACTGGTCGAAATATACCTGGCGGCGGTCCAGAATCGCCTTACTGGGAGAGTCCGAGCCGCCGGGCTGCCGGGGAATATCAACGGAGCCCACGTCGCCGGATACTGTGACCCTCAGTGTCACAATCTCGACGGGCTGGTCCAGGGCGAACCCGTAAAGCCGCTGGTGTTGGGAATGGAATGCTTGAATCAAAGCGTCCAAGGTCTCGCCTGTTGCTTGCCTGTCGCCCAGTGGGACCGTCACTTCCGAGCCCTGATGGGCGTATCTGAGATCGGCCGAACGAGAGAGAATGTGTACCTGTTGAGGCACACCTTCCTCGTTAAGCCAAGCCCGTCCCTCAGTCTCGAGTTCCGAGTAGACTCTTTCGATGCCATCCAGGTCGTATTCGGGTGCCTGCTGCAAGAAGGTCCTGGCGTAGTCGTTCTTAAATTCGGCGGCCAGGAGGCCGAAAGCGGAAGCGATTCCGGGGTTGAAGGGCACAACGACGCGGTTTATCCCCAATAATGTAGCCACGTCGATGGCGTGCATGGGGCCGGCGCCGCCATAAGCCACCAGCGTGAAGTCTTTGGGGTTGTGGCCCCTTTCGACGCTGATATTCCGAATAGCTCCAACCATGGTGTTGTTGGCGATCTTGAGAATCCCGTTGGCAGCCGCGTTTTGGTCCAACCCCAACGGAGAAGCGATGTGTTGTCCTATCGCTTCCGTTGCGGCCCGGCCGTCGAGGGACAGTATTCCGCCGGCAATTTCGGTATTGATCCGGCCCAGCACTAAATTGGCGTCGGTCACGGTGGGGGCCGTTCCGCCCTTGCCATAGCAGACTGGACCGGGAACCGACCCGGCGCTGGCGGGTCCGACGGACAGGCCGCCGTACGGGGAGACCGCAGCGATGCTTCCGCCCCCGCATCCAATGGTCACTATGTCCAGCATTGGCAACTGGATGGGCCAGTCGCCCAGGATCCCTGCCAAATTGGTGACCGGGTGCCGTTCTCTCACCAAAGATACATCGGTGCTGGTGCCCCCCATGTCGAGGGAGATGCAATTTTGGTCGCCGGTGCTCTCGGCGATACGCAATGTCGCCATGACGCCGGCGGCAGGCCCCGACAGCGCGGTGTGAGCCGGTTGGCGGACCGCCACGCCGGATCCGACGATGCCGCCATTGGACTTCATAATCGACAGGGTGGACTCGACCTTCATCCCGCCCAACGCCTGTTCTAGATTGCCTATGTAGGTGCTTACCAGGGGCATAACGTAGGCGTTCAACACGGTGGTTATGGTCCGCTCATACTCTCTGAACACCGCCAGTACTTCCGAGGAGAGGGAAACTTGAGCGTTGGGGAACTCGTCAAGGATTAACTCCCGAGCGCGGCACTCATGATCACTATTGGCGTAAGAATGCAGGAACGACACGGCAATGGACGAAATGCCCTCATCGCGAAATTTCCGGGCCGCCATCCTCACCGCCGCTTCGTCCAGCGGAATCAGGACCTCCCCATCTGAACTCACCCGTTCCGGCACCTCCTCGATATCCCGGGGACGCACGGGACGTTCCGGTTTGATCCACGAGTTGGGATTGACCAGGCGCGGCGTGCCATGGCGGCCGATTTCCAGAACGTATCGAAAACCCTCCGGCACCAAGACACCGACCCGAGACCCTTTGCTTTCCAGAATCGCGTTGGTGGCTATCGTGGTCCCGTGATAGATGTGTTTAACCTGAGCGGCCTCGACCCCGCTGGACTCCAGAATCTTCTGAAGGCCGGTCAAGAATCCGGCGCTTGGATCGTCGGGCGTCGAGGGAGTCTTGAAGACACTTTGCTGGTTGGTGTCCAGGTTGCAAAGAACGACGTCCGTGAAGGTACCGCCAACGTCAACAGCTACCGAATAGGTGTCCATAATTCACCCTTGATCGCCCCATAGTGTGTGCCGGTTCAGAGCCATTGGGCCGGGTTTGATCAAGTACTGCACTTGCCCAGGGCGCTTATAAACATGGCTGGGGCAGCGCCATTTTAGCCCCTCAGATGCCCTTCAACAAAACGGCACCAAGCATCGCCCGCCTCCGGCGTTGCCCTGCCGTGGGGACCGGTGTTACCAGGGCCGTGGGAACCGGTGTTACAGGGGCGAGTTGTTTAGTGCTTCTGGTCTTCTCTCCATCTGATGGCACCGGGGTTCCGGCATCGGCTGCACCCGGAGGCAAACGGGAAAAGTCTAGCGTTACTGCACGGTCCCGATCCATTAAGACTGTGGCTTTGTTACTTCTGCCATCCCATTCTGCGCCACCGACCGCATGTAGTTTCCAACCAGGCGCAGGTAATGCACGGACTACGACCCATTCACCCCATCGGTACTGACTTGTCTCGCTGCCCGGGTCCAATCTGTAATCGCCTCCATCCCAGGGCTCAGTGATTACATCAAGCATCACCGTCCGATTCGAAGCATTGTTTGGTTGGTCAGAACTCCCGCTCGAACCTAATCCACAACCGACACTGATAGCGAGAGCCACTAGAACGCCGAATCATATGAGACTAGACAAAATCAACTTTCTTGTTATCTTTGATTGACTCGATAGGTTGGATGCCAGGTCAATGGTCCTCCGAAAGACTCCTAGATATTAAACCCTGCAATTGGTCGGTGAAACTGACCTGCCCTCTAAGTTTGTACCACTTACTATGTTAGTCCGGCAAGGGCTGGGACTGTGTCAGCAGCCAGGACTGCCTGTGGCGCCGGCGGTCTGTAGCCCAGGGAGCTGTGGGGCCTGATCCGGTTGTAGGTCTGCCTGTACGTCTCTGTCAATACCTGCACCTCCTTCATGACCTGCTCTGGTTTATGCTTCTTCCTTGGCATTTCTCCCCCTTTCTCCGGCCCAGGTTACTAACATTACACCTGGACCAGTTTTCGGGGGCAGGTCAACGATGCTAGACGCGGTCTACGTGGGTCCTGTTGAAGAGAAGTCGGTGGTTGCCATCCAGCCCAAGCCTGCGTTCCGGCCACTGTTCGAGATAGCTACGACCCGGAAAGGCAGCGAAGTGGTCCTGATAAAAGAGCCGCCTCAAGCTACAAATGAGCCTGAGACGACCGATTCGTGTTCTTGGTGGAGACGGGGGAGGGTCGAACGATACCGTGAACACAGCTTGGCGCTGTTGGTGGCCCTCGCTTGGGCCGTGGGCAGGCCCGCTCAGGACCTCTCCAAATCCGCTAGAGTCTCGTTTACGAGCTCCCGCAACCTCCACACTCTCGGGTATCTTCTCCCACAAGCGCGGTCCCACTGTCGCTGACAGTCTACACTTGCCCGTCTGCTGTTGGCCTCGCGAACTTCATGGACATGGAGTTCACGCAATGCCGAGCGTTGGTCGCGGTCAGGCGTTCCCCAATAAAGACGTGACCTAGATGGCCTCCGCAGTTGGCGCACTCGATCTCCGTTCGCATACCGTCGGGGTCAGGTAATCGGTTTACGGCTCCAGGTATCTCCCGATCGAATGCTGGCCAGCCACAATGAGCGTCAAACTTGTTATCGGATCGATAAAGGTCTGCATTGCACCGCCGGCAGATATACACGCCTTCCTCATAAAAGTCGTCGTATTCTCCTGAAAAAGGCGGTTCCGTGCCCTTCCTTTCTATTACCGATCGCTCCTCCGCCGTAAGCGGATTGTATCTCGAGGCGTCCATGTTCGAACCTTCCCTCCTTTGATGTTCCGTCTCCGCTCCCGACTAGTTCCCTTGGAAGTCCACCGGCTAATCACGGCAATTCTGGGAGCAGAATTTGGTTCAGTTCGGCACTGTTAGCAAATCAGGGCCTCCGTCGTCCGCGGAGATTCCTTGGATAGCCAGATTAAAAGTTGTGCGTTAGTCGTCTTATTCCATACTGCCAGATACAGAATTAGAACATCACGTATGCCACCGACGGGAGGGGTTGTATCCGCCGTCCCGCCCCATCATGTCTGGTATTCTTGGGTCGGTTAGCAAAACGTCGGCAACATACCATAGCTGGCCCAGATACGAATGGCGAGGGTGCTTGTGTTGACAACCAGCACAAATGGGACAGTTTGGGACCCGCGAGATCAGGGGTGTGGAAGAGCTTGGGTGAACTCCCTGAGGATCAGTAGTGTAGTCTTCACCTCGACGGCCGTGCCCTTGCTGATTTCTGACTGGGACACATCTGCTCTTTTCTGGAAGTAATGTACCTTCATTCCAGGAGCTCACGCCACTTCCACTTTCTCGGGTTTTCTTACCTCCCAATGTATCCCATTATCGCTGACGGTCTACAGTCAGCTTCCGGCGGGTTGGATTCGCGGCAAGCAAGACACTCCATAAGTGCCAAGTCCCTTATTGAATGGCCGTGGCCTCGAGGAGCTTATCGACTTGACGACGTTCTCGGCAGCACGAGGTATCCAGGTGCTCCTATCGGCAACCTTACCGCAAGTGCACCGGCTTGGCGAGCCACCAGACCACCTTCTCTCGAACTTGCGCGTGGGACCCCAACGGGCATCGGCGAAGGTCCACGCTGACCCTACAAGACTACTTTGAACACGCCGCGGCAGACTGGTTAGAGTGTCCCCACTCGGCTGCCGGAGAGGTCACCACCTATATCTTACCACCTACCTCCGGGCTACTGTCGGGTGCATTCTCTCCGGGAGGTGTTCGGCGCCCGAGACGCTCTCTCGACCCGCCGGCACCGGACGGGCTGGAACCCGGGCCGGGCCGCCGCTCCTAAGTACGGGGCCAGCCAGATCAGGAACAGTAGAAATCGCCGTAGACCAGCGCCATGTGGCCTACCCGTCGACAGCACGCTAGGTGTCTTCTATCAATCCCTTGCGGTACGAGCGTATCATCTAGCTGGCGCGCCGGTGCCCAAATCGCCCAAGCCCCCGCGAACCGAAGTGGACCCATCAGTGGACCCATCAGATGGACGGACACGCGGTGAATCCCACCCGATCCTAAACGCCCCAGTCCTCCAGGGTGTAGGCCATCTCCCAGAAGCGGTGCTCGAGACGGAGGCTGGTCAGGTAGGCCTCACCCATGGCGGCCAACTCGCCGGGTCCGGCCCCCTCGCCGATGCGGTCCGCCAGGGAGCGGATGGCCTGAGCCAGCTCCGCAAATTCCGCGGAGGAGTACATCTGAACCCACTGACAGTAGAGGGGGGCCCGCTGGGGCTCACCCAGGCGAGCCAGGTGGTCTCCGATCTCCCAATAGCCCCACTGGCAGGGAAGAAGAGAGGCTACCAGCTCCCCGAAGCTGCCCTGGTGGGCCACTTTCAGGAGAAAGCTGGTATACGCCAGCGTGGCCGGGGCGGCCTCCGTGGCCTCCAGCTCCGGCCGGGTAATGCCAAACTCCGCGCAGTAGCCCCGGTGCAGCTCCATCTCGGTGTTGAGGGTCTCGTCCAAAAGCCCGGCGAACCAACCCATGGTCTCCAGGTCGGGAGCGCGAGCCGCGGCCAGCGCCAGCACCCGGCTGTAATCGATCAGGTAGACGTAGTCCTGCATCACGTAGTATCTGAATTTCGCCGCATCCAGGGTCCCATCGCCCACGCCGGTTATAAAAGGGTGGGCCAAGATGGCTCGGCGCAAGGGCAGCGCCCGGAGTTCGATGTCGTCGGCGAAGCTCAAGTTGACGCTCCGGCTCAATGTGGCCTTGCCTGATGATGCTGATTGTAGGGGGAGGAGCAGGGGCAGTCAATCTTCCGGGAAAGTGGCCTGTAACAGCTGACCTCGAATGACGGTTTTGAGGCAACGCCCATCCGTGCCGAGGGCGCCGCCGGCCCGTCATTCCGGGTCTTGGATACCGCCGTCCCAAATCCCCGAACTTCTTCTCCCCCGCCTTGACAGGGGGATGGTTGGCGGCCTTATGGTGGGCGGGTCAGACGATCGGGCGGCCCGGAGATTGGGCTGCGGTGTAAGCAACCGGTATCGCCGCAAGCCTCCTGGGGCTATAATGGTACCCACTCGAACGTTTGAATCACGAAAGGTACTAAGCTATGGAAGTTGTGTTCACTCAAGATGTCACCAACAAGGCCCACGCCGGGGAGGTGAAGCGGGTAGCTGACGGCTATGCCCGCAACTACCTGATTCCCAGGGGACTGGCGGAGGTTGCGACCCCGGAGGTCCTGAAACGCCTGCATAAGATCAAGGCCACCGGAGACGCGACCCGGATCCGGGAGACGCAGGTGATGGAGGATCTGGCCAAGGCTTTGACCGATGTCAGCGTTACCGTGTCGGGACGGGTCACTCCCACCGGCAGGTATTACGGCGCGGTCAGCAGCGCCCAGGTCGCCGCCCAGCTCAGCGCCACCGTGGGGCGGGACATTGACCGGCGTCTGGTGGAGGCCGGCGAGCCCATCCGGGAGCCCGGCGAGTACGAGGTGGTCCTGCGGTTGACGAATGACATCCAAGCCACGATCCGCATCATAGCGGAGGTAGAGGAGTAGGCGGATGTATGCGGAGCGGCTTCTTCCCCACGACCTGGAGGCGGAGGAGTCCATCGTCGGGTCGCTGTTGATCGATGGAGAATCATTTCTCAGGGTCGCTCACACGATCAAGCCGGAGGACTTCTACCGGGAGAAGAACCAGATATGCTTCGCCGCTTGCCTCGCCCTTTTCCAGCGCGACGAGGCCATTGACCAGGTAACACTGGCGCGAGAGCTGGGCCGGACCAACCAACTGGACACAGTTGGAGGGATGGCCTACCTCAGCCACCTGGTGTCCGTCACCCCGACGTCCGCCCACTCGGAATACTACGCCCAGGCGGTAGCCCGCACCTCCACGATGCGCCGGCTCATCGACGCCGCGTCCAAGATCTCGGCCATCGGCTACCAGGATACCGAAGACGTGGATTCCACCCTTCGCCAGGCTGAAGACGTCCTGTTTCAGGTGCGTTCCGGCCAGGTGGAGAGGGGCTTCGTACCTCTCAGGCAGATCTACGACCAGTTCCTGGAAGACCGGGCAGCTATCACCGAGCCCCTGGGCCCCGGTGGCGGCCCAATAATGGCCGGCTACAACGACCTGGACGAGCTGCTGGGTGGATTGCAGCGCTCGGACCTGATAATCCTGGGGGCGCGGCCGGGCCTGGGCAAGAGCACCCTGGCGTTGAACATCTCGATGAACGCCGCCAAGACCGGTTCCTCCGTCGGCTTCTTCAGCCTAGAGATGAGCCGGGAGCAATTGGCATTGCGAATTCTCTCCACCGAAGCTGAGGTCGACTCCCATCGCCTCCGTCTCGGCCTGTACAGCGATCCCGAAGAGCACCGGATTATCGACGCCATCGGCCACCTCTCCGAGCTGCCGGTATTTATCGACGACACCCCGTTGCAGGGCCTGATCGAGATGCGCAGCAAGGCGCGGCGGCTCTCCCTGGAACACGGCCTGGACCTGCTGGTGGTGGACTACCTTCAGCTAATCCAGGGGCGGAACCCGGGCCGCGGCGGCGAAAACCGGGTTCAGGAGATCAGTGAGATTTCCCGTTCCATGAAGGGCATGGCCCGGGACCTGCGGGTGGCCCTCCTGTGCTGCTCCCAACTCAGCCGGGGCATCGAAAACCGTCCCGGCCACCGGCCCATGCTTTCCGACCTGCGGGACAGCGGGAGCATCGAGCAGGACTCCGACGTCGTTCTGTTCATCCACCGTGAGGACGTCTACTTCACCGAAGAGGAGTGGGAGCAGCAAAACCCGGCGCTACCCTTTCCCAAGAACATCGCCGAGATCATCGTGGGCAAGCACCGCAACGGCCCCATCGGCAGCATCAAGCTGTACTTCCACGACAACTGGGTCAGATTCGACCCGAACCCCAAGGACGACGACTACTGATCATGGGAATCTCCGGGGGGATCTCCGGGTTTCCGCCGGGCACGCTGTACACGCCGGTGCCCAATCCGATCCTCGGTCCGCTGCTGGAGCAGGTGCAGGACTTGGCCGAGTTGAAGGTTACCCTGCGCGGCCTGTGGCTGCTGCATCGAGCACGGGGCCAGCCCAAGGCGGTGCGCCTGACCGAGTTTCTGGGCGACCGGACTCTGCTTCGGGGGCTCCAGGGACCGGGAAAAGACCCCCGCGAAGAGATACTCCGAGGCCTCCAACTGGCAGTGGTGCGGGGGACATTTCTGCTGCACCGGCCCGGCGAAACAACCACCGAAGGTCAGGTCTACCTTCTCAATACCGAAACCGGCCGTAACGCCTTGCTCCGGCTGCGGCGGGACGGAGGCTTGCCTCCAGGGGACGGCCCGGGTTTACTTGAAGACTCGATGGAGGCGCCGGCAGGCGAAAAATCGAACATTTTCGGCCTGTACGAGGACAACGTGGGAACCCTATCTCCGCTTCTGGCCGAGCAACTCAAAGAGGCGGAGGAGGCCTATCCCTGGACCTGGATCAACGAGGCGTTCGCAATCGCCGTCACCGAGAACAAGAGGAGTTGGCGCTACATAGCCGGCATTCTGCGGCGATGGGCGGCCGAAGGAAAAGGCAATGGAAAGCCTGGGCGACATTCTCAAAAGGATGACCGTCAGAAACACGTCGAGGACTACGAACGGCGATGGGGCCGCACACCCGAGGAGCGAGCCGGCCGCTGACCTCTGCCCCATCTGCAAGGGCACCGGCTGGGTCAGCAAACGGGTCCACCTGGGACATCCCGACTTCGGACAAGCATTCCCGTGCCGCTGCCAGCACGCGGATGAACCAACCGCACGCCTCGCCGCCCTTCGCCGCTACAGCAACCTGGGGCCGCTGGAGCGCATCACCTTCGACGGCACCCGGCCGGACGGCCCGCTGCCCGACGTCGGAAGCCGCAAGCTGTTCCGGCAGGCCCTCGACGCCGCCGTGGCCTTCGCCGAAAACCCCACCGGCTGGCTGACCCTAACGGGTCCCAGCGGCAGCGGCAAGACCCACCTGGCGGTGGCCGTGGCCAACCGGTCCATCGAACGCGGTCTGACCACCTTTTTCATCGTGGTGGCCGACCTCCTGGACCACCTGCGGGCGGCCTATTCTCCCGACAATCCGTTATCCTACGACGAGTTGTTCGAACAGGTGCGCAACGCCCCGCTGCTGGTGCTGGACGACCTGGGGACCCAGAGCACCACCCCCTGGGCCCAGGAAAAGCTCTTCCAGGTTTTCAATCATCGTTTCAACGCCGGCCTGCCCACGGTCATCACCATCCGGGGACCGCTGCAGCGGCTCGATGAGGGGATCCGCACCCGGATGGAGTCCGCGGAAGGGTTCTCCCGGGTGTTCCAATTGGGCCAATACAACACCCGCCTGGACCGCCGGATCGGGGACCTGCCGGAGGAGATGCGGCAGCGGATGACCTTTGCCAACTTCGATGTTCGGGGTGGCCGCAATGCTTCCCAAAAAGACCGGGAGTCACTGCAAAGGGCCAAGCAGGCCGCCGAGACCTTTGCCACCGAACCCGAAGGGTGGCTGCTGTTCACCGGCTCCCGAGGTTCCGGCAAGACCCACCTGGCGGCGGCTGTCGCCGGAGAAAGCGTGCGCCGGGGCAGCCCGGTCTTTTTCGCTTTCGTTCCGGCCCTCCTGGACCACCTCAGGTCCACCTTCAGTCCCAACAGTCCCATCGGCTACGACGAACTCTTCGAGCAGATCAAGACGGTGCCCCTCCTGATTCTGGACGACCTGGGCGCGGAGAGCAGCACCCCGTGGGCCGAAGAGAAGCTTTACCAGATCGTGGTCCACCGCCACGAAACCCGGCTGCCCACGGTAATCACCACCGCCTTTTCGCTAGAGAAACTGGAGGAGGTCATACCCAATATCGCCTCCCGCTTGGTGGACAGCATGGTGGTGGACTGGGAGCCGATCACGGCCCCCAATTACCGGGACCAGCGCCGGGACCAGGGCGGCCCACCTCCCGGCGCCCGCCCACCTCGAACCAGAAGACCACCGCCGTCCCACCACTAGGGACCTGGTTCTCTTCAGGACCAGGTCCCTACGGCATCACCATCGTCACCGCCCTATCCGCTACTTCGACTAGAACCAGGTACTCGTCCTCTCCTCAAGCCCCGAGCCGCGCCTGATCCCTGATGGGCTGCGCATGAACCGTTCACCCCTTTCCGGTTGAGTTTGCCGTCACCCATAACCTCGAACCGGCCCAGCCGGGCTGAGAACCCCTACGCCGGGTCGCGCCGGGGCGAACCATCGTCGAGGATCCCGGAGGTCATCGGGCGATTCGGGGAGCTTCCTCCGGTGGGAATTAGGGGCTACCCCCTATTACTTAGCGCTGCCCGGCTCTAGCTTTAAGTATGACCGTGCATCAACACCGGCCAGGATTCACGGTTTGGAGGTGCCTATGCTTGCCTCGCGTCAGCGGGTGCTCGTCGTGGAGGACGACCAAAAGACAGCCAGCATTATCAAAGCCTACCTAGAGAAAGACAGCTACGCAGTAACTCTGGCCCATGACGGCGAGGAGGGGCTGGAAGCCGCCCGGCGCGATGCTCCGGACCTGGTGGTGCTGGACCTGCTGCTGCCCGGGCTGAACGGGCTGACCGTTTGCCGTGCCCTGCGGGCGTATTCGTCCGTGCCCATCATCATTCTGACCGCCTTGACCACCGAGCAAGACAAGCTGGCCGGCCTGGACCTTGGCGCCGACGATTATGTTACGAAGCCCTTTAGCCCCCGGGAGCTGGTGGCTCGGGTCCGCTCCGTTCTCCGCCGCACCTCCGATGAGACCTTACCGCGAAGCTCGGGGCCCCTCACGTACCGGGACCTGACGCTGAACAGCCGGGCGCAAAACGTCACCGCCCAAGGCCGGGAGGTGCACCTGACACCCACCGAGTTCAGCGTGCTACAGGTCCTGATGCAGGACCCTGGCCACCTCTTCACCAGATCTCAGCTCGTTGAGAAAGCCCTGGGCTACGATTACGAAGGATTGGAACGGACCATCGACGTGCACATTCTGAACCTGCGGCGGAAGATCGAGTCCGGCCCCAACCGTCAAAAGTACATCATCACGGTCTACGGCAGGGGCTACAAGCTGGGTGACATGCCTTGATCTACGGGCTGCGCTGGCAACTACTGCTGAGCATGGTCGCCGTAATCCTGGTGACCGTGGGCATGACCGCGTTTTTCGCCAATCAGGCCGCCAATGCGGAGATCGAGCGCGTCCAGGGACGCGACGATGCCGTGCGCAGTCAGCAACTGGCCGACGTCCTGGCCTCCCGGTATTTCTCGACACGGGACTGGACGCAAGCGCAACAATTGGTGGATGATGCCGGAGCTTTGTACCAGCGGAGCATTCTGCTGACCGATCTGGAGGGCGTCGTAATCGCCGACAACCGGGGCAAGCTGCTCGGCCGGCGTTTGGAACTCGACCCGCGCAGCCGGTCAACGACTCCGGTGTTTGGGCCGGAGGGCCGGCTCGGAACTCTGATCATCGATCCCAACCTTCCCCCTGGGGCCAGGTCGGCGGTAAAAAGCGGCCTGGAGTCCTCCGGCCCCTCCCTGAACGTGCTCCTGATCCTCAGCGGACTGCTAGCGGCGGCGGTGGCCATGGTGTTGACCTTCTTCCTGTCCCGGCGCGTTGTGGCGCCGGTGGAGTCCTTGGCGAAGGTGGCCCAATCGGTAGCCCAGCGTGATTTTTCGGTCCGGGCCGAGGTCAAATCTCGAGATGAAGTGGGGGAGTTGTCCCGCATCTTCAACTCGATGATCGAGGAACTTTCCAGCACCGAAGAGTTACGCCGCAACTTGGTGGCCGACCTGGCTCACGAGCTACGCACCCCGGTCACCAACATCCAGGGTTACATCGAAGGCATCGCCGATGGGGTCATGACGCCCGACACCACCACCCTGGCTCCGATGCATGACGAGGTTATATTGCTGGCCCGGCTGATAGACGACCTTCAAGACCTGGCCCTGGCTGAGTCGGGGCACTTGCCCTTCCTGTGGCAATCCTGTGAACTGGGCGGCATCGCCCAGCGGGCCCTGGCCGCCGTGCAACAGAGGGCCCAAGCCAGGCAGATAACCCTCCGGGTAGACGTGCCGGCCGAGCTTCCGTTACAGGCAGACCCGGAGCGGATCAGCCAGGTCCTGCGCAACCTGCTGGTGAACGCGGTGGAGTACACCCCCCCCCGGCGGCCAGGTTTCGCTCCTGGCCTGGGAGCACGGCCCGGTGATTCAGCTGGCGGTCCGGGATACCGGCCCGGGCATTCCAGAGAGGGACCTGCCCTACATCTTCGAGCGCTTCTACCGGGTCGACAAGTCGAGGTCCCGGGCCACCGGAGGCGTCGGACTCGGCTTGACCATCGCCCGGCGGCTGGTTGAGGCCCACGGGGGCAACATTGAGGCCCGCAGTGAGCCGGGCCAAGGCACCGAATTCATGGTCCGCCTTCCCCGGAACGGCGTGGCCCTAGGTTAGCGGGGGAAGCGGGCCGCCCCCCACCGTCCCCGGATAACCCAATCAAGCTCACCGTTCCTCTCCCTCCCCGTATCTGCGCCTGCCAAATGCCGGGCGCCATGCCTTCAAGACTTGCTGCCTCCATGCCCGGCCCAATGGGGTTTCCCTCTGAGATTAGCCTTTCCCAGCCCTTTTGAACGGCAACGTTCCACGCCCAGCCAGGTTCGGGATTCTAGACGCCAGGGTTTTGCCATTGCGATCATGCTGGAACTCGGCGAAATCTCGCCGCCGGTCTTCAAAATTCCTTCACACTATGGTGTCAGAATAATACCCAACGAGTACTCGTAGGCGAATCCATGAAATCGATGAACCAGATATTGATCGGAAAGGAGAGGAGGTGGCTAAGATGAGGAAACGGTGGTTGTTCGCCCCCCTATTAGTGGGTTTGATGGCTCTGGCCCTCGGCGCTGGGGCGGTGATGGCCCAAGGGGACGGCGAGGATGGCTCCTCGGGGGCCAAGACCTTCGCCAGCCGCCTGGCGGCAATCCTGGGCCTGGATGAAGGCCAGGTTCAGGACGCTATGACCCAAGCGAAAGGAGAAGCCCAAGAAGAGCGCTTTCAGATGAAGCTGGACCGCATGGTGGAGCAAGGCAGGATCACCCAGGAACAAGCAGATGAGAAATCCGAGTGGTTCGAAGCCAGGCCCGACGGGGTGATGCCCAAGTTCCAATCCCGCGGACACGGCAGGCACGGTGGGTTCGGCGGCCGGATGCCCGGTCACCATTTCTTCAAGGGGTTCAAGTTCTCTCATCCCGCGCCGGAAGAGGGGACGGGGCAAAGCTACTCCGGAAGCAGCTTGCCGGCAGACCCCTTGCTCGCTTATTAGCTAGCGATTTACACCCAGCGCCGGATCTTCAATGCTGGAAGGGGCTTGACCCCTTCCGGTAATAGATTTGGTCCGGCATCCTGCTGCCCCCGGACTCCTGTAAAATGGGGGTGGAACCCGGTGAGCCCGATTCGCGGAGAACCTGTGGACAATACAGTCCTCATCGTGGAAGACGACCCTGAGACGGTGGAGTTGGTGAGCCTTTACCTGCGCCGGGACGGGTACACCGTGCTGTCGGCGCCGGACGGGCTGGAGGGACTGAGGCTCGCCAGGGAAGCGCAGCCGGACTTGGTGATTCTGGACCTCATGCTGCCCCGGCTGGATGGAATGCAGGTGGGTCGCATCCTCCGGGAGGAGACGGACGTTCCAATCATCATGCTCACCGCCCGGGTGGATGAAGCAGACCGGCTCGCCGGGTTGGAACTGGGCGCCGATGACTACGTGACCAAGCCCTTCAGCCCGCGGGAGCTGGCCGCCCGGGTCAAAGCCGTGCTCCGCCGCAGCGCCAACGACCCCATTGGCCAGGGACCACCTCAGTTGGTTTACAACCGACTGACCGTGGACCTGCGCAACCGGTCGGTCCACGTCGGCGAAACGCGGGTGGGGGTGACTCCCACCGAGTTCCGGCTACTGGCCATGATGGTCCGGGAGCCGGCGAGAGTATTCACCCGGGACCAGATCATCGACCGGGTGTTCGGCTACGAATTCGAGGGCTTCGACCGCACCGTCGACACCCACGTTTCCAGCCTGCGCCGGAAGTTGGAGCCGGTCATGGATAACCGGCGGCACATCCACACCGTATATGGAGTGGGTTACAGGTTCGGCGATGAGTAGATGGTTTTTCAGCCTGCAATTCCGGTTGGTGTTGGGGTTCGCCCTGGTGCTGGCACTAGCCTTGGGCGGCGTCAGTTGGTACGTTGGATTCGCGGCGCAGCAGGAGACGGACCGGTTCCAGCGTGAGGTTGAGGAGGCCAGAGCCGCCCGTGTTGAACTCATCGTCTCCCGTTACTACGCCGCCCGCAAGGGGTGGTTGGGGATTCAGCCCGTCCTGGAGCGGGCCGGCTCCCTCTACGGGTGGCACATCGCGGTCAGCGACTTGCAGGGTCAAATGGTGGCGGAATCCCACCATCCGGCCGGCAGCATCAAAGGCGGGCCCAAGCGCCGGACCCGGTTCTTCCCGGTACTCAGCCGCGGGGAGCGAGTGGGCTCCATTTTGGTGGCTCCCAGCGACGGGCCGGAAATTGCCCCTGAGCCACCTCTGTCCCGGCTGGTCTCCACTACGAACCGGTCACTGCTCTGGACCGGCCTGGCAGCAGGGGCCGCGGGGGTAATGCTGGTCGGGCTGCTGTCCCGGCGGGTGCTGGCTCCGGCCAGAGGCCTGAGCGCGGCAGCCCGGCGCCTGGGCCGGGGCGACCTTTCGCAGCGCGTGTCCACCACGGGACGGAACGAAATCAGCCAGCTGGCCCACACCTTCAACTCCATGGCCGAAGACCTGGAGCGGGCGGAGGGGCAGCGCCGGAGCTTGATGGCCGACGTGGCCCACGAACTCAGGACCCCTCTGTCCAATATCCAGGGCTACCTGGAAGCCGTGCACGATGGGCTGCTCCAGCCCGACACCACCACCATGGATACGATCTACCAGCAGGTACTGCACCTGACCCGGCTGGTGGAAGACCTGAGCCTCCTCGCCCTGGCGGAGGCGGGAGCCCTCACCCTGAGCTTGCAACCGGATTCCCTGGAAGACGTGCTCCGGCGGGCGGTGGAGCCGTTCCGTCCCCGAGCCGAGGCCAAGGGGGTCGCCCTCTCCCTGGAGATCCCTCCCCGGCTTCCCCTGGTGCAGATGGACCGGACCCGGATCGCCCAGGTGGTGGCCAACCTGGTGGAGAACGCTATCGTCCACACCCCGGAGGGCGGCCGGGTAACGGTGTCGGCGGAGATGACGGCGCCGGAAAGCCGGGCCGCGGCCAGGATCACCGTGGCCGACACCGGGGAGGGCCTGAACCCGGAAGACCTGCCCCTGGTTTTCGAGCGCTTCTACCGCGTGGACCGCTCCCGGACCCGGAGCACCGGAGGCGCCGGCCTTGGGCTAACCATTGCCAAGCAGCTGGTGGAGGCCCACGGGGGCGCCATCGGCGCGGAGAGCGTCAAGGGTCAGGGAAGCCGGTTTGTTTTCGAGCTGCCAATCGCCCACCCATCGGCAGAGCCGGATGTCCGGTAGTCAAACGAGAAAAGGGGTCAACTGACCGTGGTCGCACTACTGAACGTGTTCAAACAGCTGAACGTTTGGCAGATCATCGTGCTGGCTTTCGTTCTTTTGGGAGCGGCCAGCGCCACCTACGGCGTCTACGACCGGGCCGGCAGCTCGGGCTCGAAAGACCTGGGTGAGGGCCAGCAACTCATACCGGTACAGTACGGCGACCTGGTGAACCAGGTCTCGACCAACGGCAACCTGACCTTCCCCAACCGGGAGACGCTCACTTTCGGCTCCCAGGGCACCATCGAAGAGGTGCCGGCCAAGGAGGGCCAACGGGTCTCGGAAGGCCGGGTGTTGGCCAAGCTCGACCAGACCACGCTGGCATCCCTGGAGCAGGCCGCAGCTCAGGTAAGGGTCGCACTCCAAGATGCCGAAGAGGCGCTCGACGAGATGAAAAATCCTGGAGCCCTGGTCCTAGCCCAGGCTCGGGAGATGGTAGCCGACGCCAAGTTCCAGCACGAACAGACCATCGAGGCCCTGGCCGACGCCAGGGAGCCCCAAACAGAGCAGGACATCAAGACCCAGGAACGGGTGGTGGCCGACGCCAGGCTGTCCCTGCAGGATGCGGAACAGGCGCTGGCCGGCCTGGAGCAAGACCACGGCCAGAAGCTGGTCCAGGCACGACGGGACCGGGCCGACGCCAAGCTGGTCCTGGAGCAAGCCCAGGATGCTCTGGACACCTTCCCATCCGATTATGACCAGCAACTGGCCCAGGCAGGCCAGGCCAAGGCCGACGCCAAGCTGGCCCTGGAGCAAGCGCAAGACACCCTGGCCGACCTCTCGACGGATCACACACAGGAGCTTATCCAGGCACGCCAAACCAAGGCCGACGCCGAGCTGGCCCTGGAGCAAGCTCAAGATGCCCTGGCCGGCCTCTCGACGGATTACAGCCAGGAGCTGGTCCTGGAGCGCCAGGCCGAGGCCGACGCCGAACTGGCGTTGGAGCAGGCCAGGGAAGCCGTGAACGACTTCGCCACGGATCACGAACAGCAGCTGGTCCAGGCAATTCAAACCAAGGCCAACTCCGAGCTTTCCCTGGTGCAAGCCCAGTCGTCCCTGGACAGCTACGAGCAGACCAACTCCGGCTGGCTGGACACGGCTCGGCAGGCCAAGATCGACGCCGCGGCCCTTCTCCATGAAGCCCAGGACGAGCTTGCCTCTCTGATCCTCTCGGAGCAAGCAGGTTTAGCGGGTCTGGCGGTTCATATCGCCCCGGCGCAGACCTTGGTGGACCTCCGCCAGGTCGAACTTGATGACGCTCAAGAAACCGTCGCCCAGGTGGAGCAACTGGAGGCGGCACTGGATCTGGCCCAATCCAACCTGGTACAGGCCCGGGCAGACTTGGCCGTGTTGGAGCAGGGAGCCGACCCGTTGCGACGCCAGCAACTGGAGGCGGCGGTGGAGCTGGCCCAATCCAATCTGGACGAGGCCCGCGGGAACCTTACCCAGCTGGGGCAGGGGCCGGCCCCTCTAGAACGTCAGCAGTCGGCGGCGGAGGTGGACCTGGCCCAAGCAACTCTGGCGAAAGCCGAAGCGGACCTGGCCAAGCTGGAAGAAGGCCTGGACCCGCTGCGGCTCCAGCAGAGCGACGCGGCGGTGGACCTGGCCAGCGCCAAGCTGGCGGTCGCGGAAGAATCGCTGGCGGAATTTGGCGCCGGGGCCGGAACGGCCACGGGAGAGGGCAATCCGGCCGCCGGCGCGGGAATTGACCCGCTGGAGTTGGCCGCCAGGGAAGCCGAGGTGGCCCTGACCGCCGCCAACCTGGTGGAGGTTGAAGATAAGCTGGCGGAATTGGAGGCCGGGCTCGACCCTTTGACATTGGCGGTGAGTGAAGCCCTGGTATCCCTGGCGCGGGCAACCTTGGGCCAGGCCGAAGAGGATTTGGCGGAGCTGCTGCAGGACCCGGACCCCGCGGAGTTGGCGCTAAAGGTGAAGCAGGTAGATTCGGCTCAGGCCGCCCTCGCCCAGGCCGAAGACGACCTGGCGGAGCTGCTGCGAGGCCCGGACCCCGCCAATTTGGCGCTTCAGGAGGCGGTCATCGCCTCGGCTCGACTGGCGGCGGCGGAGGCCCTACGGCAGGTGGACGGCGCGAGCCTCAAAGCCCCCATGGACGGCTTTATCTCCGTGGTACACGTAGAGGAAGGGGACGATGTCAACCGCAACTCCCCAATCCTCGAGATCGTCGATTCGAGCGTCGTGGAGGTCGACGGCATCGTGGACGAGATCGACGTCCGGTTGGTCCAGGTGGGGGCCCAGGCGGTGGTGTCCATGGACGCTTTCCCCGGCCAAACCCTGGAGGGCATCATCTCTGAAATCGCCCCGGCCGCGCTGAACCAGCAGGGTGTGGTGACCTATCCCATTCGTGTCCAGATGAAGGTGCCCGAAGGGATGCAGATTCGGGAAGGGCTGAGCGCCGTCGCCAACATCATCCTCAGCCAGGAAAGCGACGTGTTGCGCGTGCCTCAGCAGGCCCTCTACGGCAGCTTTGAAGCGCCGGTGGTCCGGGTGATGACCAGCAGCGGCATTCAGGAGCGGACCGTGGTTCTGGGCAGCAGCGACGACTTCTGGACGGCGGTCCGCGAAGGGCTGGCCGAGGGAGACCAGGTGGTCATGGAGGTGACTCAGGCGGCCAGCGACCCCTTCGCCGCCTTCCGCCAGCTACGAGGCGGCTTCGGCGGCGGCGGTGGCGGCGGCATCGGGCGGGGCGGCAGGTGACCGTTACCAGGTGCTTCGTTTGCTTGCTATTCCGATGCGCAAGTTTCTTGAATGTCACCCCGAGCGGAGCGACGGGTCTCAGGGTCATCCAAGCCGCCCACCCACGGTTCCCCACTCTCCTTCGGAGTGTTCGGGATGACATTGGAGAAGCCATCACGAGGGCTGATGGCGCCGGGAAGACCTACACAACGGGTGAACCAGCAATCGAGTTCCCACCCGCCCCGAAAAGGGTCTGAGGTGCGCTGGGCTAGGCTCAGCGCACCTCAGACCCCCATCAAGGGAGGGGGAGCAATTAGTTGGAATTCAATGATCGAGTTAGAAAACGTGACCAAAATATACCGTATGGGCTCGGTGGAGGTCGCCGCACTGCGTGGCGCCAGCCTGTCCATCCGGCAGGGCGAGATGGTGGCTATCATGGGGCCTTCCGGCTCTGGTAAGTCCACCCTGATGAACATTATCGGATGCCTGGACGTGCCCACTTCGGGAAGGTACTTTCTGGAGGAGGAGGACGTGGGCCGCCTGGGGGACGACCGGCTGGCGGAGATTCGCAACCGGAAGATAGGGTTCGTATTCCAGACGTACAACCTGCTGCCCCGAATTTCCGCTCTGGCCAATGTGGAGCTGCCCCTGCTCTATGGCAACGGCAGGGACCGGCGCCGGCGCTCCCTGGAAGCCCTGGAGAAGGTGGGGCTGGGACACCGGGCCAAGCACCGGCCGGCCGAGCTTTCCGGGGGCGAGCAGCAGCGGGTCGGCATCGCCCGGGCGCTGGTCAAGGACCCTTCCCTCCTCCTGGCGGACGAGCCCACGGGGAACCTGGACAGCCGCTCCAGCCAGGAGATCGTCGCCATCCTCCAGAAGTTGAACCGGGAAGCGGGGATCGCCGTGGTGCTGGTCACCCACGAGCCGGACATTGCCGCCGCCACCCGCCGCGTCATCTCGGTGCGTGATGGAGAGGTGGTCAGCGATGAAGCCGTGGCCCAGCCCCGCCAGGCCCAAGCGTCCGGGGAGGGCGCCCGGGCCCCGGGAGACCCGGAGCAGCGTCCATGAACCTGCTCACGACCCTGCGCATCTCGCTGTCATCCCTGGGGTCCAACAAGCTGCGGGCGGGTTTGACGCTGCTCGGCATCGTCATCGGAGTGGCGGCCGTCATCTCCCTCATGGCCATCGGCCGGGGCGTCCAGCAGACGATAACCGAGAGGATACAGGAGTTGGGAACCAACCTGCTCTTCGTGAGGCCCGGTGAGAGCAGCCAGGGAGGGGTTTTCGGCGGCCAGGGAAGCGCGTCAACCCTGACCCTTGACGACGCCTACGCCCTTTTGGATCCGGTCTTCTCGCCATTGGTGGCCATGGTGGCGCCGGAGCTGACCACCTCCGCCCAGTTGGTGGCGGGCCGGGAGAACACCTCCACTCAGGTGGTCGGCGTGACCCCGGAATACGAGTTCGTGCGCAACTTTCCCGTGGCTTCCGGCCAGTTCATCGCGGCGGGACACGTTCGGAACAACTCCCAGGTGGTGGTGCTGGGGTCCACCGTGGCCGAGACTCTCTTTGGTTTCCGGGACCCGGTGGGCCAGCCAATCCGGGTCAACGGCCGCCAGTTCCAGGTTATCGGCGTGCTGGAAAGCAAAGGAGGAAGCTCATTTGGCTCCTTCGACAACCGGGTGATGGTGCCGATCACCACGGCCTACTATCGCCTGGCCCGCCAGCGGACGGCCCGAGGCGGCGTAAGCGTCCAGACGGTCAACATACAGGTGGATGAACTGGGGCAGATGGACGCGGCAATGGACGAGGTCGCCACGGTGCTCCGGCTGCGCCACCGCATCACCAGCGACGACGATTTTATCGTCAGCAGCCAGCAAGATACCATCGAGACCCTGGAGGAGACCACCGAGACCTTCGTGGTCTTCCTGGGCGCCATAGCCGGCATTTCCCTGCTGGTGGGCGGCATCGGTGTCATGAACATAATGCTGGTGTCGGTAACGGAGCGGACCCGGGAAATAGGGATCCGCAAAGCCATGGGCGCCAAACGAAGGGATATCCTGTTCCAGTTTGTTTCGGAGGCCACCTTCCTCAGCCTGGGCGGCGGGGGGGTGGGGGTCGCCTTGGGGGTGGTGCTCACCAAGGTGCTGGATGGCAGGACATTGTTTGGCAACTCGCCCACCCAGACCGCGTTCAGCGCTGACATCGCCATCCTGGCGCTGGTTGTTTCAGCGGCCATCGGCCTGTTCTTTGGCATCTATCCGGCCATGAGGGCGGCGAGGCTGCACCCCATCGAAGCCTTGAGGTACGATTGAGCACCTATCCAACAACTCCAAAGGAGGTCGCTCATGTTCCTTCGACAAGCCCAGGACGAACGGATTTCCCCCGCTTGGGCAGCTCTCCCCCGTTCGTGGTGAACTCCGATTCCATCGAGAGTCTCGATGAAGTCGGACCTGTCGATCCATAGTAGCTGATTATTGGATAAGCTCAAGGTGACTCGCAGATAGAAGGAGATACACTCGTGACCAAGTCATTCATGATGATGCTGACGGTATTTGTGGTTCTCGGAGTCAGTTTCGGAGGGACCTTCATCGGCGGCGTGGCGCTGGGCAAGAGCCAGGGTAACGACTCATCCGCGGACAGCTCCCCGCTGCGGCCGGCGGCCGGTCTCCAGCAGCAGGGCTCCGACCAGTCCGGTCAGGGCTTTCAGCGGGCAAACGCCAGCCCGGAAGAGCTTGCCCGTCTCCGTGAGCAGTTCCAATCGGGGGAGCTTGGGCCGGATGACCTGGCTCAGATCAGGCAGCGGTTCCAATCGGGCGAGGTCTCGCCGGATGACCTGTCCCAGATCAGGCAGCAGTTCCAATCGGGCGAGGTCTCGCCGGATGACCTGTCCCAGATCAGGCAGCGGTTCGGCCAGGGTTTCGGAGGCCGGGGGGCGTTGACCGGGTCTGTAAACCAGGTCGAGGGGAACACGGTGACGGTAGAAACGGCCCAGGGAGCGCAGCAGGCAACCATCAATGACGAGACCGTGATCCAGAGATTCGCGGTAGCGGAGCTGGAGGACCTTCAGGCAGGCGCACAGGTAGCCGTGATCGGACAACTGGGAGAGGACGGCCTGGTGGTTGCCAGGCTGATCTACATCACTCCGGAGGGCGCCGCGAGCTTCTTTGACGGGAGCTTCTTCTCGGGAGAACGCCCGCGGCGCGACCGGAGCGCCGGTGGCGGGGACAGCTCCCAGCTAGACTGAATAACAATTCAGCGGCTCCGGCGGGTTTGAGCCCAAGCCCTTCGACGATCTATTGGCGAACGGACTTTGCCCGTTCCCGGTGATCTCCAATTCCATCGAGAGTCTCGACGAAGTCGGGCCTGTCGAACCACATCGACAGGTTGTTGGGGAGAGGAAAGACACAAAGCCGTGTTGCCCCAGATATGGTGGGGCAACACGGCTTTCCCTTTTCGTTCTCGCGGCGGCCCTCCGCGGCGGGCCGGATGCTGGAGCAAGTTTTGCAGAATGCTCGGCAACCGCCTGATACGGCGGTAGCGCGCCGGTTTCACGCCCAAGGGCAGCCCTCGGGAAAAAAACTCGCCAGATCGGGCCCTGCCCGCGGCTGGTCAAATCAAGCCCCAAGGCTAAGTATCCCTCGAAGTCCTCTGGATTCTTAACCAGAACTTAAACATTATGTCTTATAATGCCCTTGTGGTTCAAGTCACGGGAACCACTAGAACGATGTATGGGATTACCAAATTCTCCGCGCTGGCAGTTACCGCGGCTTCGGCGGTGGTAATCTTGGTGCTCGCCCAGGCCTGGCTGGGACCTGCCGAGGACGAAGTTGCCGCGGCCTCCTTCCCCACCCTGTTCGACGAAGGGCTGGTGCAGGATATCTACGGCCGGGTCAGCCCGGCGGTGGTGGTCGTCAAAGCGGACCTCCGGTTCGGCGAATCCTACGGCCGCATCGCTATCGGGAGTGGGTTTCTCATCGATGGGGAAGGGCACATTGCCACCAACTATCACGTTGTTCGGGGAGCCGACAGGGTGATGCTGGACTTCCAAGACAGCACCACCGCCGAGGCGGCTATTCTGGGAACCAGCCCCGGCAATGACCTGGCCCTGCTCAAGGTCGATGCGGCTTCGGTGGCGCACATCGAACCGGTCGAGTTGGGCGATTCCTCCGCGGCGAATCCCGGACAAATGGCGATCGGCATCGGTAGTCCCTTTGGCCTGGGAGGCTCGGTAACCGTCGGAATCATCGGCGGGATCGACCGGGTCCTGGGCAGCGATATTGCCCGGCCCATGCACGGGAATCTACAGACCGACGCCTTGACTAATCCGGGTGATTCGGGCGGGCCATTGCTCAACCGGGCCGGCCAGGTTGTGGGAATCAACACCTCCGTTCGAATAGAGGACCTGGGGGCCGGCAACCAGCGGGCCAGCCGCCCCATGGGGTTCGCCCTGCCCGTGAATACGCTGGTCCGCCTTCTGCCCAGGCTGAAAGATAGCCAATCGACAGAGCCCACCTATCTCGGGATAGTCGGCACTCCGGTGAGCGACCTGTTGGCGCGGCGGCTGAACCTGCCGACGAGGACTGGAATATACGTGAGCCGAGTCGTTCTCGATAGTCCGGCGCATTTGGCTGGACTGATCCCTTCGGGCACCGTGGGTCAAGCCCAACTGGCGGCAGGTGGGGACACGATCATCGCGGTGGACGGGATTCCGGTGGACTCGCTATCCGGATTCTTTGCCGAGCTGGACCGGCACCTACCTGGAACCGATGTTCCTCTCACGGTTTACCGGGGCTCCGGCAAAGGGAAAATCGTCGTCACCCTAGGTGATTGGCCGGCGGGAGAGAACCCCTTCGCCAAGTACCCAACCTTTCCCTTACCAGGGTCCGCCGGGACCCACGCAACCCGGTACCCGATGATACCCAACGTTCCCGGGTTCGCTTTCCCGGACCTGTTTCCCTACAGCCCTCCAAACTGACTGGGGCCGTTACCCCCTAACGCCCCCGGAGGTTCTCTGCGACGACCGAGCCCTCGACCCCTCCTCGAGGGCTCGGTCATTTCTTCGATCTCGGCCTCAGGCCTAACGGCAACTTCCCTCACTTGATTGCCCGGTAGAGCCGGCAAGAGCTTCGACGCACACCGGTCGGCGAGTTGGCGGGGACCCGGGCCCGCCCCGCTACAGCGGCAGGGAGACAACCTGCCCGGTCTGGGCGCTGCGAGTAACCGCCTCGGTCCACTCCATGTAGTGGACGCCGACGGAGAAGGGGGTGTGGGTAACCAATTCCTCGCCCCTGATGGCGCCGATAAACTCCGCTTCCACCCGCCAGGAGTATTGCTTCTCCGGAGGGTTGGCGATCTCCGAGAGTTCCCTGTCGCCCCGCTTGCCTCCGTAAACGTTGAGCTTCCCGTCCAAGCGGAGGGTGCCCTCGCTGCCGTACAGCCAGACCTCATTGCCCGGCGACAGCCCGGTGACGGCGCTGACCCGCAAGTGGGCCTGGGCTCCATCGGCCAGCCGGCACAGGACATCGACGTGGTCGGGGATGGTGATGCCGACCCGGTTTCCATCGTCGTCATTCCGGAAAGGCACTGTAACCGTGGTCATGGCCATTACCTCGGTCGCCCGGCCCACCCACCGGATCATCGCCTCGTACCAGATGCCCATATTGAGGATGTTGTAGCCACTCAGGTCCCGGTCATTGCGCCAATGGAGGGGGCCGTCAAGGTCCACAAAACCGGGGGCCAGTGCCTGCAGCTCAACCGCCAGCAGGTTTCCCAGATAGCCGTCGCCAATTAACTGATTGAGCAGGCCGTCCACTTTGAAACTCAATGGGGAAGGGACAATCTGGCTCACCAGATGGGGATTGGCCCTGGAGGCGGCCAGCATGTCGCGGGCCTCCTGGGCGGTGGTGGCCATGCGCGCCTCGCACAGCACGTGCTTGTTCTTCGCCAGCGCGGCCAGGGTGATGGCACGGTGCATGTAGGGCCAGGTGCCGATGCAGACGGCATCGATGCTATCGTCTTCCAACAGCGCTTGCCAATTGTCATAAACCTGAGGGATGCCGAACTGTTCCGCCACCCGCTGCCCCGACTCGCGGCTGCGATTGGCCACGGCGACGATTTCCACCTCCTGGATCTTCTGAAACCCGGGTATATGACGGTCACGGGTGTTGCGCCCCGCGCCGATGAGACCCACTCGGACAGTTCCGTTGGACATGGGAAACCCCCTTAGAGTTGTGTTGGCAAGCCGGATTATGCGACGCAGCACGGCCGGCCTGCCGGGATCGGCTCCTGCCAGCCGTCCAATACCCCAAATTATAGGGCGGAGTCTGCCGGCAGTCTAGGAGAGATGGGGTTGCGGGCCCTCACCCGGACCCCGGCTGCGCCGGAGTCGTCCCTCTCCCAAAGGGCGAGGGCTTGGCGGAATGAAACGGGTGAGGCCACGGAAGAGCGGTTGCCGGCCGGCGTGGGGCAACCTACAATACTGGCGAAGGCGGCCGGCACTCTGCCGGTCATTGGGAAACGATTCCGGATCCGAGGCCCGGTCCGGCTGGAGCTGAAGCTCGAATCGATCATGACAAAGCCGTCACGCATCCTCCAGGCGCTGATCCGCCTGTTCTCCTCGGCCCGATACGTGGTGAACGGCGACAGCATGCTGCCGTCTCTGTCGAGCGGTGAGTCGGTGTTGGCGGTGCGGCTTCGGCTCCCGGGGGGCCGGGTGCGCCGGGGTGACGTCGTGGTGCTCCGGAACCCGGCCGGGACCGGCCGCTTCTACATCAAGCGGATCATCGGCCTCCCCGGCGAGGACATCCGGCTTGAGGGCGGCCTGGTATACGTCAACGAAGTCCCAGTGGAAGAGACCTATCTGAACCGGGGGACCGCGGCACCCAAGGGGGATCGGCGGGAGTGGTGGACTGGGCCGGAGGAGTACGTCGTTCTGGGCGACAACCGCAACGACAGCCAGGACAGCCGCGCCTTCGGTCCGGTCAACCGGCATGTCATCCTGGGCAGGGTCTGGTTCCGTTGCTGGCCACTCTGGGTCTGGGGGTGGTTCCCCGGCGAAGAACCGGGCTGAACCCGCCCGTCCCGCGATTTAACGAGGTCTAGGGACCCGAACCGGCCGGTTTGACCATTTCGCAGTCCCCGGAGACGGTCTGGGCAGGATTCAGGCGGCTGGAGCCGGGATCACATCTTCCAGAAGTTGCCAACCTGGCAGATAATATCCACCCGGTGAATGGAAGCGGCGGGCCACCCCGCCAGGTTGATCCAGTCCTCGAAGTGGGACTGCTCCGCAGCTTCGCACTCCGACACCATGGTGCCGCTTTTGAAATCAGCGTACACCTTGAGGATCGTGGTGCGGCGGTCGGGGCGCCATTTGGCGACGCCGCCCAGCTTCTCCCGGAATTGCTCTTCCGTGACACCGGATACATTGTGAATCGCGATAAATCGGGCCATTTCGTTCGTCTACCTCTTAATGAGCATCTGGCCGTCAGCGTTGGTCTATCCGCGAGGAGGTCTCGGGCCACTCACACCGGAGGGAACCGGGGACCGTGGGCGACGGTTCATGCCGTTCGTGTCAAATGGTATGGCTGATTGCTGACGGCGGGCTGCGAGCCGCGCACCCGGGCCCCGTTTCCCAGCAAGCCCTGGGCGAGAGCCCTCCCCTACTCGGCCGGAGGCACAAACGGGTAGGGGATTTCCGGTCCGTCCCTCAGGGGAAGTGCCACGGTGGCGGTGCCGGGCATGCTTTCGATGCCGTCCTGGGTCTTCATTCCGATCTCCAGGTCGATGAGGCCGATGCCGCCTTTAACCTGCTTGCCGGTTACTTTGCCCCACATGATCACGACGTCGCCCGGCACCAGCATTGCCCGGTGCTCGAAGCGGGCCTTCCAGGGCCAACCTCCGGGAAGCGTCCAATCCTTGAGGAACTGGGGCACCACACTCTGCTTCCAGGAGCCGTGGATCAGAATGCTGGGGTTCTTGTCGTGGTTCATGCCGAAGTCCAGATCGTAGTGGATCCGGTGAAAGTTCTCAATCGCCGCGCTCCACCGGAACAGGTGGGTGGGCGTGGGATTGTAGATGTACTTGGGTAGCTCCATCCCCTCATGCACGTCTTCATAGTAGAGCTGCTGCTTGGTGCGCAACTCGTCCCCGGTCGGCCTGTCGTTGTGCGTCAGGATTTCCTGGGGGGACATCTTCAGTAGTTCATCCAGCGGAGCGCTCATTGGTGCCACCTCACTTTCATAGGGAGTGTCTCTCGGACGTCACGGGTGGGGGGCTTAGCGACGGATACTCGAGGACCGGTTGATGCAGAGTATCTCGCCGTTCTGGTTCTTGTAGGTTGTCTCGGTGGTGACGATCAGGAAGGACTGGCCTTCCCGGCCCACCCGTTCTCGAATATCCGCGTATCTGTTCTGGAAGAATATCTTGTCGCCAAGGCTGGGATAACTGCGGATTTCAAGCTCGTTCCCCGCGTTGAGCACTCGCACCAGGGGAGTGGGGACGGCGGGCAGGGCCCCGGTTTTGGCCACCCGGCCGATGCCGTCGGACTCGGGGTCATCGATAAAAGCCTGGGTTATCGGATCGCCTTTGCCCGGCGCGATGCGGGTGGCCATGTAGCTGACCATGATCGGCGGAGTAATTAGCTCGCCGTACCTGGTGGTCTTGGCGAAATCCTCGTCCCAGTATCTGGGATCCGGATCCATGACCGCCTGGGTGAACCTACGGAGGTACTCTTCGTTAACCACTCCCCAGGCCTCGACTATTTCTCCGCTGACCCCGATCATCGCTTTCACTTCGGGAGTTAGCGCGGATTGGGTCTCTTGAGTCATACTCTAACCCTCCTGGACGGACTTGACGCCATACAGACTACTCCAGTCCCTTTTGGTTAGTCAATAAGCCGCGGCCCTCGGTCACCCTCCCGGACGCACTTCGCCGCGGGAGAGGCATCTCCCCGAATTTGTCTTCCCGTCTCGGTGTCTCCTTGCCGGGAAACTGGGGCAGCGGCGGTGACCCAGAGGCACTGGGACCATTCCTTGAGATTTTCGGTTGCCTGCGCTACCATCGCCCTATGACGCGCTGGGTGTTCCTCCTGGTTCTGGGGATTGCCGTGGCCTGCGGCGGAACCGCCCCCGGCGACGCCGATGGGTCTCCTCCGGCGGCGGCCACGCCAAGCCCTTCCGCGACGATTCCCACGCCTGCTCCGGCAGCTACCAGCTTTCCAACGGCGAGCCCCTTCCCTGCTCAGGCAAGCACCACCGGGGTCGCCCCAGTAGTGGAGGCCACCCCAACCGGCGCTCCGGAGACCCCTCGGCAGCCTGGAATCAAAGTGGGTACGGCCACTTTCGAAGTGGAGCCGGCCATCACCGGCGCCCAGCGTACTCAAGGACTGTCGGGCAGCCCGCCGCTAACTCCCGGCAGCGGAATGTTGTTCATCTTCGAGCGGGAGAGCAAGTACACCTTCTGGATGATCGACATGCTATTCTCCCTGGACATGGTTTGGATCGGCGCCGGGTGCACCGTCGTCGACATCACCTTCAATGCGCCGCCGCCGGAGCCTGGCCAAACCCCAGACCAGTTGCCCCGGTTCTCCCCGGGGGCGCCGGCCCGGTACGTCCTGGAAATCAACGCGGGAGAGGCAGATTCGGCGGGAATCGAACCCGGAGACCCGGTGCGGTTCACCGGCGATCTGGCGGGCCGGCACGGCTGTTGACGGCCCGCCGGACGTTGCGCCCCGCCGCCGGCCGGGTTACAGTGAAGCCGGTGGGGTGGCGCCTGTCCTTGGCCGGTGGTCAACGGGCCGGCGCCCCAATTAGGAAGAAGGGTTGTTATTGATGAGTATCTTGGTTTCTGGCTCCATGGCCTACGACCGGATCATGGACTTTCCTGGCCGGTTTTCCGATTCTATTCTTCCGGACAAGATTCACCTGCTCAACGTGAGTTTTACGGTGAGCGGTCTGACGGAGAGGTTCGGCGGCACCGCGGGCAACATCGCCTACGCGCTGGCCCTATTGGGGGAGCGGCCCCGGATCCTGTCCACCGTCGGACCCGATCACCAGCAGTATTTCCAATGGTTGGAACAGCACGGTATTGCCACCAGGGATATCCGGGTAATACCGGAGGAGTTCACCGCCTCCGCCTACATCACCACCGACAGGGACCACAACCAGATCACGAGCTTCAATCCGGGCGCGATGAAACACGTTTCATCCTGCGATCTCACCGAGATCGACCCCGCGAAATCCATCGCGATAGTGGCCCCGGGTAACCTGGAGGACATGGCGGTCTATTCCCAGGCATACCACGAGCGCGGTATCTTCTCCATCTTCGATCCCGGCCAATCGCTGCCCGCATGGCAGGGCGACGACCTGGCCCGGAGCATCCAACAATCCAGGATGCTCGTCTCCAACGACTACGAACTGGAGTTGATCAAAGACAAAACCGGTCTATCGGCCGGCCAACTCCTTGAAGGCGTGGATACCATCGTCACCACCAAGGCCGAGCGCGGCTGTGAGGTGCTTACTCAGAAGGGCGCGGTCCAGATACCCTCCGTGCCGACCGGTAAGGTGGCCGACCCCACCGGGGCGGGCGACGCCTTTCGCGGTGGCTTGATCAAAGGGCTGATCCAAGGCTACTCGGTGGAGTGGGCCGCGAAGATGGGAACGGTGTGCGCCCACTTCGCGGTCCAGGCCCACGGCACCCAGGAATACAGCTTCACTCCGTTGGAGTTCCAGGCGATGCTGGAGGGCCATTTCAGCCCCAATTCGGGACAATAAGGGCCGGTCCGACAGCTTCCGGACATTTGCCATGCCTGGCGGATTCCGCTACAATCCCTCTGGCTCGAGGCTCGGTGGACCGGCGGCGCGAGGCGCCGGTCCCGCAATTGCGGCCCAAGCCTGAGGTCCAGGCATTGCCTCCCCACGGATCGAACTGCTCGGAAAGGAGACACGGACCCAAAGTGGTTGTTGAAGAAGGGTTTCCGGCCGCGATGTCCGTCGGCGCGTTGGACGGGGTCAAGGTGCTGGACTTGAGCGAGGACATCGCCGGGTCCTTCTGTGCCCGCCTGCTGGCCGATTACGGTGCCGACGTGCTGAAGCTCGAACCTCCCGGCGGGGCCGGCCTGCGCCGGATGGGCCCCTTTTACCATGACGACCCTCATCCCGAAAAAAGCCTCCTCTTTCTGGTGCTGAACCTCAACAAGAAGGGCGCCACCCTTAACCTCGAGACCACCACCGGCCAGGCCATCTTGAAGAAACTAGTGCCGCAGATCGATGTCATCATCGAATCCTTCCGGCCAGGCTATCTGCCGTCCCTCGGGCTTGGCTACGAAGACCTGGCGCTACTCAACCCCGGGCTGATAATGACCTCCATCACTCCCTTCGGCCAGGACGGCCCCTACAGCCAGTTCCAGGGCGAGGAGATAGTCAGCTACGCCATGGGCGTAATAATGAGCATTAGCGGCTTTCAGGGCCGGGAGCCGTTGAAGCACGGTGGCTTCCAAGCCCAGTACGACGCCGGGCTAAACGCGGCCGCCGCCACCGCCATGGGCGTGTTCATGCAAGAGAATACCGGGGTGGGTCAGCAGATCGACGTGTCCGTGACCGAGTGTGTGGCATCCAGCATGATCGCCCCTCAGTCCATGTACCCCTTCATGGGTGGCATCTCGGCCCGCCGTCGCCAAGGGGGCGGCAATTTCCAACACCCGATGCCCTGCGCCGATGGCTGGATCATCGTCCAGATCGGAGCCGGCCGCACCTGGATGGACGTCGCCGCCTTCTTCGGGTCGTCGGAGATGGAGGACCCCAAGTTCTCGGACGCGAACTGGCGAGACCAGAACGGCAAGGAAGTGGACCGGGTCGTCCTGAACACAATCAAGGACCGGAGCAAGTGGGACCTTTTCACCAAGGCAGGCGAGGCCCGAGTGCTCTTCGGCATCGTACAGACCCCGTCGGAGCTGGCGGAATGCCCCCAATTGAAGTCCCGCAACTTCTTTCGGGAGGTTGACCACCCGGTGATCGGCAAGATCAAGGTCCCGGCGGTGCTGTTCAACCTCAGCCTGACGCCCTACGCCCTGCGTTGGTGCACACCCACCGTGGGGCAGCACAACCAGGAAATCTACGTCGACGGCCTGGGCTACTCCCAACAGGAAATGTGCCAGCTCCGCCAGTTGAACGTAATTTAGGTTTACCCACTGATCGTTGTATTGACAGCTAATCTCAAGCCAAGGCGTTGAGGGTGAAATAATCCCCCTCGGTCCCCTTTTCATAGAGTGGGACGCAGGGGGATTTGCTCGGAGCAAGGTTTGCTGTATTGGAGTTCAAGAGGTTGCACATAGGTCGGCGGCAGTAGCCCGCCGAGGTAGTTTCAAGAGTCTCTGTCCCATCTCGGCGCTCTCCGCGGTCTCCGCGGTTAGGAAGTTCTTAGATCAAAGGTGATGAGGTACCCCGTGACGTCCCACTTGCCGCTCGAAGGAATCCGCATTATAGACTCAACCTACGTGTTCGCCCTGCCCTACGCCGCCGCCCTTCTGGCCGACCTGGGCGCCGAGGTTATCAAGATTGAAGGGCCAAGCCGCCACGATGTCACCCGCACCGGGGGCTACGCCGGCATGTTCCCCGAAGGGAAACATGGCGAGGATTGGTGGAACCGCCCATCTACTTATAACCTGCTCCACAGGGGCAAGAAATCTGTGGTCTTGGACCTGACCGACGAGCGGGGCCGGGACCTGTTCCGGGAGTTGGTCAGCATCAGCGACGTGATCATGGAGAACTTTACCCCTCGGGTGATGCGCTCTTGGGGGATGGATTACCCGAACCTTCGCAAGATCAAGCCGGATATCGTCATGGTGTCCAACACCGGCTACGGCCACGGCGGCGGACCGTACTCAGGGTTCCCCGCGCAGGCCACCACCCAGGAGGGAACCCACGGCCATTGCTGGTTCACCGGCTACGCCGGCGAGGCCCCATCCAAAGCGGGCGCTTCGTTTGTCGATTTCCTCTCAACCTGGACGGCGGTGTTCAGCATCGCCGCGGCGCTGCGCTATCGCAACCGAACCGGCCAGGGGCAGTGGGTGGACATCGGCATGTACCAGGCCGGCGTGATGTTCGCCTCCGAGTACATACTTGACGGAGTGGTCAACGGCCGGGACGGCGGCCGTATCGGCAACCGGCACCCCTACCGGGCTCCCCAGGGCTGCTACCCGGCCCAGGGAGAGGACCGCTGGATTGCCCTGTCGGTGGGCACCGACGAGCAGTGGCAGTCGCTGTGCCGGCTCATGGACCGGGGGGACCTGGCCGCCGATCCCCGCTATGCCGATCTCTTATCCCGCCAGCGCCACCATGACGAATTGGACCAGGCCATCGGCGCCTGGACGTGCGGCTCCGATAGGTACGATCTGATGCACCTCCTCCAGGGCGAGGGAATCCCCGCGGGGCCGGTCCTAAATGGAATGGACCTGCATTACGACCCGCACTACAAGAGCAGGAACTTCCTGGAGCGGGCCACCTATCCGCCGGAGCGAGACATCGGCACCCGGCTCTTCATTGGCCGTCCCTACAAGTTCTCGCGAAGCCCGGTCAAGATCCAGGGCCCCGCGCCTGCCTTCGGACAGCACAACCAAACCACGCTCCGAGACCTTCTCGGAGTCGACGAGACGACATACCTGGCCCTGGTCCAGGACTCGGTGGTGGCCGAAGTGCCGCAAAAAGGCGACCCTTCCAACAAACTCCCTCCGGAGCAGATGGTGGAGGAGGGACTGCTGGCCGGATGGGACCCGGAGTACCGGGAAAGGCTGGGAATCCTTTAGAGACACCCTCAGCCCCGTGCCCCGCCGGGAGCCGTGCCGCCGCCGGGAACCGGAGCACGGACCTCTTTTCGTTGGTTGGCAAAGTCCAGGATAAAGATGCCCGGCGACGTTCGTTCCCTGGAAATCCCCGAATATACTGGGCCCAGGGTATCGCCGCCTTTCTTGACACCCGCCAACAGCCGGGAATAAGCTTCATTTGCGGGCCCGTAGCTCAGCGGCAGAGCAGTCGGCTCATAACCGACGGGTCGCAGGTTCGACACCTGCCGGGCCCACCAAGATGGACCCAGCCCATGCCGGTTCAATAACGGCGATAGCGGCGCTAACTATCAAGGGGCACATTCGCCCGCCGCTTCGGGCGGGCGAGCCGAGGGGAGGGAGATCTCTGGCGGTGGGAGTGCCCAGGGCTGTTCCCCAGTGTAATGACCCTAACTTGGTGAAACGTACTCTATTGGTTTTAATGCTCTGAGGGGGTACCCGGTTTTCGTGACGAAATACCGGGCACCATTCAAGTTTCAATATGGGACCGGGCAGCCCGGTCCCGTTGAGGAGATCCACCTTCTGCCGCTGGGGAGATCGCCGGTCTCATGGGGAAGCCCCACGGTCCCGGTGATGGGGCGGATGAGGCGGCGGCGCTGTGGTTGGATTCGCCCGGTTCCGGGAACCTCGCTGATTCCCGCGAGCATCAGGGCGAAGCCGGGCTTCCGACCCGGCGGAGCGCCGGACCCGAAGCGGGCGTCTATCCCGCGAACCTCACTCCTCCGTCCCGTTCAACCCTACCGCCATCTCATCGACTACCCTTTCCACCATGGCCCGATAGCGCTCAGGCATCTCCGAGATGCGGCGATAAATCCGTCGCGCTGTATCGTACCGCCCATCCAGCGGGTCGACGTCGCCTTCTTCAAAGGCGAGGAACCACCGCATGGGTTTACCGTATCGTTCGCTCATGTGCGCCAGGTGATCCTTTGAAACGGTCCGCTGGTCGTGTTCCCAACGATGGACCGTGACCCGTGAAACGCCAAGCAGTTCGGCGATCCCTTCCTGGCTGTAATTGGCGCTAGACCTGGCGTACTTGAGCCGAGCCCCCAAACCGGGGAAACCGATCTTCACACTGCGCATATTGCTCCGTTGGAGAGCACGATCGACGTGCAGGGGGAGTTTGGAGAATCCAACATGTCTCGATGGTGATATGAAGTTGAATATATCTTCATTATGGAATCTGCCATCCGGGTTTTTCAGATCGCAACAACCGCTCTTCGCTCAGACCAGCTACATTTTCGAGACAGGACCGCAGCCGACGTGTCCGGTTCTCGGGCATTGCATCCACCCTAGCTAGCTTCACAATGACACGCTACGAAGCTCCGGTAACTTTGGCCCACCCCAACCGGACCCAGATTCGGACAGTTCCGCATAGCATAAATCAGGAAGGGCGAAACACACACCCTCCAACCCGGTAGCAATTGCCCCCTGCTGTCACCGGGGCAGTTACTCAATCGACCCATAGCGGCCGGATGCTACCTGCGGCCTCCTTCGGCTGGATAGACAGTTGGCTAGCAACTGATGATCGGCGCACTCACCTACCAATACGAAATAGCGGTGTCATTGGTTTCTCTAGCTGCGGGAATCAACCGGCACAATGCAAGAACCCGATGTTGCACTCTCCCGGCGCACTCCACGCTATCCAGGGATAGCGATAAAGCATTTAACCAATTAGGGCTATTTTGGCGGTGTTTGCGCGAAGTATATCCATTTCAGATGGATTATACATCGTCCAGGGCGCCACATCAACCAGACTCTCCACGCACTCCACGCGATCCACGACTGAACCCATGAGGCCGCTTCCAGCTACTTTTTCAGGGGTTCGCCAACCGCGCTTTGCCCGAATCAATCGCGGGCGTGGGAGACGGGTTCACTCCATTAAGCAAGGCCAGGTAGTAGCTCACGTGGTCACCCAGCGAGAGCATTGCCATAACCTCCGCCAAAGGAGGGCCATCGATCCCCCGCAGCACTTGACAGGAAATGTTGCCTTGCCCGAGCATTTCCAAAACGACCGGAAAGCGCTTTTGCAGGCCCTCCGGCCCCCCGCTGGGTTGCAGCAGCAGGGCAGCCACTTTGTCACCCATGCCGGGCACGGCGCGGAAAGCTTCCACCGAGTTGTGCAGCATCTCCGGAATGACTTCGAAGAACGCCCACGCTTTGGCATTCTCGTTGAACTGGGTCTTCCAACGCCGGGCCACTCCGGAAAAAACACCGCCACCGTATACCGCGATGATCTTGGCCTCCAGCGCCAAGGCCAACTGTTTGGCCGGATTATCCCGAGTGAGGACCTTCCCTTCGAGCCGGGAAGCTTGCTGCCGCACTGCGTCGACCATGGCCTGAAGGTCCTGCTCCGTGGTTTTCATCAGACCGAGGCGATGGAGCGCGCCCAAAAGTAGCATGAGGATGTAACCCACCGCGCCGCGGGGTTCTCCCGGAATGTCCAGGCGAAGTAGCGGAATCCCGCGAGCGGTGGCGTCCTCCGCCAGCCATCCGCCGCCCGCAACCACCAGTACCCGGGCGTTGTCCCGGACCGCCTGCCGGTACAGAGACAGCGTCTCTTCGGTATTCCCCGAATAGCTGCATACGATGGCCAGGCTACGTTGGTCCACGTGGCAGGGCAGACGGAAGTCCCGGACCACCAAAACGGGGACCGTCTCTTGGGAAGATGCCAGATCCGCCACCAGGTCTCCGGCGATGGCGGAACCGCCCATCCCACAGATAACGACCTTATCGATCTGGGTCCAGCCCTCCGGAATGTAGAGCGCTTTGGCTTGGCTCCAGGCGACTTCACAATGTCTGGGCAATTCCTGCATCCGCTCGAGTAGCCCGGTCGGGTCCAGCGAAGCATACAACCCCGGACTATCCAGGATGCGCATCGATTCCTCCAAGTATCTGTTTCCCGGTGTTGCCCAGGTTCACCGCGGCGTGGGCACAGGGCAGGATGTCCGGAACGCACTCAAACACTCGGCAGCCTCTCCGCGGACCGGCTCGACTATCCCCGTCCGCGCCGGCTCGTCGCGACGACCCGAATTATTGACGGAGCCTTCCCGGGCCTGAGCCTGGCTAGGTCGCTACCGGTGGCGCTTGTATCAGGCGGCGATTGTATCGGATCGAAGCGGCCCACACAAGCAGCACCCCGCCTAGCTCAAACGGAATCGCCGACAGGCGTGGAATCTCCTATCGCCGTGAATGTAACGGGGGCCAACAACGGCAGATGGCGGCCAATAGTTAAGGCGTCTATCGCCACGTGGGCTGAAACCGAGGCAATGGCGACGGCGCCGACGAGGGCGGGAGATACACCCTCCGGGCATGCCGGAATAGGCCTACTATGCGGTTGCGAATCAAACTCCGGAGCCTTTTGGATATCGGGTTCGCAGGCGACCGGCAAGAGAAAACGCGGGAAGGCCCTTCAGCTTCGTCGTCTACTTGATTCTACCCGTTGATTCTACCTGGATTTCGTACTAAGGTCAGCTAAGAAGGCGGTTCATAAGTCCTGAACCTATCGACATTGGGGTATGGAACGCAATAGGTACCCGATCCGCGACCTTCCACCGTGTCAGTCCCCCGGCGACGCGGGCGCCCTCAAGCCTACTCATCGGGCCGGGTCCGACATATCTTCGGTAGGTCACCGGCAATTCATTCACGGACAGGTTTCAGGATAGAACCCCTCCCTTGAAAGATGTATCCGCGTGGCGCATAATCGCTTACGAAATTAGACGCGCGCCACGCATCGCCCGAAGGGTAGAGACACCGGTCATGCTGATCCCGGGACGATGCAAACAGCCATCATCCGGCCAATAGAAGCCGCCAGCATCCCGGACAACCGCAAAGCGGTCCTCATACTGCGGGCCGCACCTCCCCGGCATCAGCACCGGGCGTAGATCTCGGAGAGTTGCAGTAGCCGGCCAGGGGTCCTTCGAGGCATCATAGGCGGATATGGAACAGCCGAAGCAACGCAAACGATTAGAGGGCCTAAGCTGAACCTGGCGAAGAGCAATGGTAAGGAGCCGGGGCAGGCCTTGGGCCGGAAGCGCGGTCCCGCCCGGCCTGAGATCCTGCGTCCCAACCTATCTACCAATTGAGGCGGGTGAATCGTGGGGGCGGCCGGTCCGCAATCCGAAACATAAGGTGATTTCTCTGGTCAAGGCAGTCGTCGACTGGAGGCCCAGGACGCCCTTTTACTATGGGTGGTTGATCCTGGGCATGTCCTTCCTGGCCGCCTTCGCCGCCACCGGGTTTTCTCAGGTGACGCTGGGCGGTATCCAAGTCTTCATCACCGAGGACACCGGCTGGAAGATGAGCACCCTGGCCCTTGCCGTCACCGCCGGCACCTGGTGCTCCGCGCTGCTGTCCCCGCTCATCGGGTGGTTGGCCGACCGCTATGGCCCGCGCGCCTTGATGCCGGTGGGGCTCGTCACCGCCGCGGTGGCCTTCTTCGCCCTTTCCGGCAGTCATGCCACTTGGCTATTCTTCGCGGCCTACATCCTGGGCCGCACCGTGAGCAACCCGGTTCTCGTCAACGTGGTCCCGCGCACCACCGCGGTCAACTTTTTCCGCCGCCGGCGCAACCTCGTCCTGGCCCTGGTCCCTTCCTACCGTCCCATCGGCGGCGCCATCAACATCCAGATGATCACGTTTATCGCCATCCGCCAAAGCTGGCGAAACGCGTACGCATACCTTGGCTTTTACAGCCTGATACTGGTGGCTCCCATCGTGCTGCTCATGCGGCGCCGGCCGGAGGACATCGGGCTTTTGCCCGACGGGGCCAAGCAAGCAGAGACGACGGGGGCTGCGATCAGCGGAAGGGGACCCGCCGGCGGCAGGGATGCAGATCTGAGTTGGACCGCCCGCGAGGCTTGGCACACCAGAGCCTTCTGGCTCGTCGTCCTGACCGCGGGCGCCAGCACTCTGGCCAACGCCTCGCTGGTGTTCAGCCTGGTTCCCTATCTTTCGGACGAGGGCGGAATCTCCAAGGCACAGGCCGCCGGCGTGTTGAGCCTGGGCACTTTCTTGGCCATCACCACCCTCGGCTGGGGTTGGCTGGCCGACCGGTTAACCCCGCGCCGCTGTTTGGCCTTGGCCGTGGTCGCCTGTGGTGCGACGTCCCTCTACTTGATGACGGTCAACTCCCTGCCCATGGCCCTGATCTTCACACTGGTGTTCGGAGTCTTTTCGGGAGCGCTCACCCCGTTGGAAAACATGGTCCTGGCCCACTACTTCGGGCGGAACTCTTTCGGAGCCATCTCTGGGTCCTACAATCTATTCAAAATAATGATGCTGGGGTCGGGGCCGACCGTCGCGTCCGTGTTTGTAGAAGTGGTGGACAGCTATGATCTCCTGTACATGACCGTCGCCGGCCTTTACTTTACGGCCGGGGTGTTCATCTTACTAGCCGCCCGGCCGGCTTTGCCTCCGCGCTTGTCAGGGCCAACACCGATCCAGCGATCCTAGATACTCGCTGGCCCCGGAACTCGGAGGCCCGGCGGGATTCCGGGTGCGCGGTATTGCCACCCGCGAGTTTGGCGGCTTGACGTTTGTGCTATCATTATGCTAGATTAAAGATGTCATAAATAGGTATTCTGATAGCAAGCAAGGAAGAGTACATCATGTCATTCGACCTTCGCCGAATCGTAGAAGCTCAGAAAAAGGCCTTGGCCCTGGTTGAAACTCCGGAAAAACGGGAAGCCCTGGAGCGGTTCTTGGAAAGCTCCGGGCCACTGGTCGAATCAGCGGCGCGTGACGCCCTTCATGAGATCGTAGAGGAGATGAACGCTCAGCTTGCCCCCCACGCCAGGATCCGGCTGGTGCAAGAAGGCAGCAAGCTGGTGCCGGAGGTTGTCACTTTAGCCGAGGAAGTAGGTGGGAGACGGGCCGTGGTGATAGACAGCGATTCCATTTCCAAGGTTCTCGTTCGGATGCCTTCTGAAGTAAAATCCAGAGCCACGGACGCGGCGCATCGGGCCGGCACATCGTTGAACAGCTGGACCGTTAGCGTCCTGGACCGGGCCGTGTCCAATCTTCGGGAGCGCCAGAAGAGGGGCGAAGAGCGTCAGGACCCAGGTGAGACGGCCCCAGAGGTGGATCCGCCGAAGGAACCCGGTCCGAGAGGGTAGCAACTCGCCGCCTCCAGCGACGTATTCAGGAGCCCCGGAACTAGAATCCCGGGGCTTCTTTATTTCCGAGATGGGGAACCGGTTCGGGTTGAAATAATGCTATCGCTTCGCTATCTACAACGCGAACGATGATATCAGAGAACCGTTCATTCGACTGCCTCCAGTCCTCAGCCGCCGGCCTTCGCCGGGACGACGGGCCGGTAGCAGGCCGCTTACGAGACACCGGACCGGGGGTGGGGTTAAGAAGCATCACCGGTCTCTGTATGAGGTCCAGGCATAGAAGTGGTACAAATCGTCCGGGATTCAGATTCGGCTAACCTTCAGTGTGCGGCCTCTAGATTGGCCACAAGCTCTGGTTCGGCTTCTGCTTCTGAAGCTCTTCCAGCTCCGGCCTCGGCCCGTACCTGATGACACGAGGTGGACAGTGGTGGACGCATGCCGGGTCCAGTCCCCGCCGGGTCCTCGGCCCGCAGAGGTTGCAGAGGCTGGTCGGCTCCGGCAAGAAGTCGAGCGCCACCCGGCCGCCGTCCTGCCGGAGCCCGGAGCCGATGGTGATGCAGGCCCGGCTGAGGTCCAGCTGGTTCGCGTTCCTTCCGGCAATGACGCAGGAGTAGCAACCGGTGCACCATTCAAAGTCGATGAGCAGAGCGTATTGTTGGCTAGCCATGGAGGTCCTGCTTCTCAATAATGCCGGGAATCCCGCCGTCAGCCTTGTACAGCTTGCACAGCAGGGCCTTGTATTGGCCTCCACCGAAGCCGTGGGACGACTGGGTGTTGTGGGGGATCAACAGGTTCAGGTTCGCGTCCCACACGCCAAACCATTCATCCGCTCCCTTCTCCGGGAACCACCAGCCGTGGGAGGCCGCAACCACCCGGGGGTGGATGAGGTTCGTGACCGACACCTTTCGTTTGCACCGGCCCAGGTGGTTCTCCACCCAGACCCAATCGCCGTCTTGGATGCCCAGGGGTCCCGCCGTGCCGGGGTGGACCATCACCTCGGGATACGGATGGATCTGCCGCAGCGACCGGATTTGACGGTGCTCCGAGTGGAAGAAAGCGATGGTGCGGCCGCCCGTCGTGAGGATCAGCGGATACTCTTCGGCCAGCTCCGGGGCGCTGTACGGACTCATCGCCGGTTCCACGAATACCGGCAGTGGATCGTGACCCCACTGCTCCATGAGCGAGCTGTACAGCTCCACTTTGCCGCTGGGCGTGTTGAAGCCGGGATTGCCATCGGCCCGAAGCTCCCCCTTCGTGTAACGGTGGTAGGGGAGAGACTTGTCCGCTTTGTCCGGCCACATGAACTGCTCCCGGCTCAGCTCTTCGAAGGTCACGCCGGCCGGCTTCAGCAAGGATTCCCAGAAATCGCGCATGCTCTTCCACGGCAGGCTGGGGTTGAACCGCCGGGCCAGCTCGAAGCAGATTTCGGAATCCGGCTTGCATTCGGCCACGCTGATGGCCTTGTTGATGGCGTTCAGCGGCGCCCACCAGGCGCGCACTCCCTCCTTCTCGGCGAAGGTCGCCGCCGGCAGCACGAAGTCCGCCAGGGCGGCGGCGGTCGGCGTCATGAACAGGTCGACGACGACGATCAGGTCCAGGCGGTTGAACGCTTCCAGCAGCCTCTTCGGGTTCGCCCCGTCCACCAGGAAATTATTCCCGGCAATCCACGCGGCCTTGATGGGGTAGGGCTCCGCGGAAAAGATCTGGTCGATGAGTACGTCGGAGTGGGCCCGCCAGTGGAAATTCCGGGTGATGGGGTACTCCTTGGTCCCGACCCGCTTCTCGAAGAAGACCTCCGGGTCCATCACGTTACCGGTGAAGCCCCGGACCGATTCCTGGTCCATGGGGTAAGGCCACACCCCGAAGGCCGGCTTGGCGAAGGCCATGCCGCCGGGCACTTCTATATTCCCGGTGATGGCCCACAGGTCGATGACCCCCATGGCCACGCCGAACCCCTCGGGGCACATATCGATGGGAACTCCCCACTGGATGGAGGCCGGTTTCGCGGCCGCAAATAGCCGGGCCGCCGCCTTTATCTGTTCTTCCGGGACCCAGGTGATCTCCGACACCCGTGACGGGGGATACTCCAGCGCCCGCTGGCGAAGCTTGTCGAACCCGGAGCACCACCGTTCCACGAATTCTTTGTCGTACAGGCCTTCCTCGATAATAACGTGGAGAAAGCCCAGGGCCAGCGCGCCGTCGGTGCCGGGCCTGATCTGAAGCCAATGCTCGGCCCGGGAGGCGGTCCAGGTGTAGTAGGGGTCGATGACGATGACCTTGGTCCCTCGCTTCATGCAGTCGACGATCCAGTTGCCGTAGAAGCCGTCGGTGCAAGTGGCCGGGGGGTTGTACCCCCAACAGACGATCACCTCCGGGAGGCGGAAGTCCGGGTCGTCGTAGCGGCCGGGAAGGAACTGTCCGCAATCGGGCACCGCGTAGTCGCCTTGAACCACCTTCATGGCGCCCAGCCGCGGGTGGTAGCAGGAGTTGCCGGTGAGTCCGCCCTGGAGCCAGTTGGGGCTCCCGTAGCTGTAGGCCAGCATGAGAAGCCAGGCTCCCACGTCCCGGCCCGTGCCCTGGATGAAGGCCATGCTCTCGGGGCCGTGGCGCTCCTTGACGGCCGCCATGCGCCGCTCCAGCTCGTCGAACACCTCATCCCAGCTCACCCGCTCCCAGCGGTCTTCGCCCCGCTTCCCCACTCGGCGCAGGGGATGGAGGAGCCTATCGGGGTGATAGGTGTACTCCTGCATCGTCAACGCCCGGGGGCAGAGGCTCCCCCGGTTGTACGGGTGCTCGGGGTCGCCTTCGATGCCTTCGAGCCTGCCGTTCCCCACATCGAGCAGAACGCCGCAGCCGCCGTGGCATCCGGGTCCCGCCGACCAGGTGACGGAGCGCACGATGTTTTCTCCGGGTGGTTCTCGCCTCCCGATTGCCATCACCATCCCCTTCCCGCCGCTCAGACCGGAGAATGAGCGGCTCCGCACGACTTGAGCCCCGGCCCAAGGGGCTCCACAAGGATTGTAGCAGAACCGACAAAGGTGTTTTTGTGGCCGATCGCATAACGTCTTTCCAGGTGATCAACCATGCGTTCTCGAACCGTGACTGGAGCGAGAGATTACTCTCCTGCCATCCAGCGGGGTACCGTGGACGAACTGCTGACGGGCGCCGGCCCCGAGGGGGGAGGTGGTTTCCTCGGGCGACTCTACGCCTTGCTCGATTCCGCCCTGGTGACCGGGAGCAACAATGGCTTGGGGCTGTTGCCGTGCCGGTGACCGATGGGCTCTATTGTAAGGGCCGGGTACTTGAGCCAAGGGGGGCGCCGGCTTGGCCATCTAAGAGCGCGTCGGCTACGGCATTCCGGCCGTCCCTTCGTCGTGGCTCTCCTCGGCTTCGTCGTGGGCCGCCGTCCCGTCGTCGTGGCCCGCTCCTTCCATATCCATGTCCATGGCGGCCCCGCTGGCCCCCAAGAAGTTCTCAAGGTGATTCTCAGCTGCCTCTAGATCGCCGGATTGCATCAAACCCAGGATGGTTCTTCCATCATCGAGGCCGGCGCCGTCCTAGGGGACAGTCTTTACCTGTCCATTTGGTCAGGTTGCCCCGCTGCGCTGGACACGGTGCCGGGCAGATTCAAGCCGGACAGCCGGGAGCACGGTGTGCGGCCTGGTCCGCGGGATCACCATTGTGGGCTCGAGCTTGTGGGCAAGGGAAATGAAAGCGGCGGAGGTGAGATCCGGGCCGTAGACTCAAGCCTTGGCATTCACCAACGGGACCCATCGCTTCCGGCGTGGTGGAGCGCGTTGACAGCCCAGGTCGCCCGGAATAGGATAGTCCCAACCCTCGCCGGCCGGCTGAGACGCCCGTTGGAGGCCCAACTACCGCCGGCCACGTCAGGCCCAGCACCAGGAGGTGTCACGTGAGCATCAGGACACGGGTCGGGTTGATAGTGCCTGCCACCAACAGCACTGCGGAACCCGATTTTGCCATGGTTGCCCCAAAGAACGTGAGCATCCACTCGCAGCGCATGTGGAACGTGAACGAGCTGACCGTAGAAGTCATGGAGGAGATGAACTCGGACGTGGAACGGGCGGCCCGGTACCTGGCCGAGGCGAAGATGGATTTCATCGTGTACGCCTGTACCACCGGGAGCTTTTTCAAGGGCCCGGGCTACGATGAAGAGCTGATCAAGGGCATTGAAAAGGTTGCCGGCGTGCCCGCGGTGGCCACGGCGCCCTCGGCGGTCGAGGCCCTTCGGTTCCTTGGGGCCAAACGGATTTCAGTGGCTTCACCCTACGCCCAGTGGCAGAACGATAGGCTCCGCGCCTACTACGAAGCGCTAGGGTTCGAGGTGCTCAACGTGGAAGGGGACCCTCACGGTGCTGTGGCCGGCGGCCAGGGGCACTGTGACCTTAGCCCCGAGTCGGTGGTGGAGTTCGCCTCGGGAGTATGCCGCCCGGAGGCCGACGTCCTGTTTTGCTCCTGCACCGCCTGGCGGTCCATGGAAGTGGCGGCCGAGCTGGAGCAACGCACCGGAAAGCCGGTGGTCTCGGCCAACCAGGCTACCATCTGGGCCGCATTCACCCGCCTGGGCATCACCGGCCTCCAGCCCGGGTTCGGCTCCCTGCTGGACCAACTGACCCGCGTCACCGTTTAGTGCCGCCAAACCCTCGGGGAACGGAAGAGGCCCAGCGTGTAGGGGCGGGTTTTATACCCGCCCGGCTGCTCCGGACCTTGACGCGCCGTCGCAGAGCACCCGGGAATAACCCTTGCTTGATGAATAAGAGCGCCGGCCCGGGGGCCGAGAGCAGGAGGAGCGTTGATGGATAGATTTGACGCCGTTGTCGTAGGTGGTGGCGTCCTGGGGGGCGCCACCGCGTACTACCTGGCCAAGGAAGGGCTCAAGGTGTGCATCATGGACCGCGAGGCCGTCGGCAGCGGCGCCTCCGCCCACGGCCACGGCGCCATGTCCATGGTTGGAAAGGACTTCCGGCCGGGGCCCCACTTTACCCTGGGCCTGGTGGGCATGGAGATGTACGCCAACTTCGTGGCAAACGTCATGGAGGACAGCGGAATCGACCCGATGTACCACGAATCGGATGGGGTGAGCCTGGCGGTTGTGGAGGAAGAGGAGCAGATCTTCAAGGAGGCCATCGCCGGCCAGAGCAAATACCTGGAGATGAAGTGGATCGACGGAGATGAGGTGCGCAGGATGGAGCCGCGCATCACCTCGGACGCCCTCGGCGCGGTCCTGTACCGGCACGGCCAGGTGGACGCTTACCGGCTGAGCCTGGCCACGGCCCAAGCGGTGGAGCGAATGGGCGGCCAAATCCTGCTCCGGGAAGCCACCGGGCTGAAAACAGAGGGTGACCGGGTCACCGGGGTTACCTATCCCGGCGGTGAGGTCGCAGCGGGCGCGGTGGTTATCGCCATGGGGGCGTGGAGTGGCGCGGCCCGCGAATGGCTCCACTATCCCCTTCCGGTGCGCCCGCTCCACGGCCAAGTCTTGCACCTCCGCATGCCGGGGGAGCCGATGCGGCTGTTCATCATCACCGCCCGCCATGGGCCGGTCCTGCCTCGGCGCGACGGAATCCTGATGGCGGGCAGCCTGGGAGGTGTCAGCATGAGCGGCCTCGACGTCGACTCAGTGCACGTCTTCGACCCCAGAGACACCGGCCCCTGGGAATTCGACCTGAACCCCTCGGAGTGGGGCCGAAACTTCATGCTGGAGCGGGTGCTCAAGATCATGCCGGCCCTGGAAGAGGCGGAGGTGGTGGACCACCTGGCCGGCGTGCGGCCCCTCTGCGCCGACCGGATGCCGCTGATCGGGCCGGTGCCGGGCTGGCAGGGCGCCTACATCGCCACCGGCCACGGCACCAAGGGGATTCACCTCAGCGCCGTCACGGGGCGCATCGTGGCCGACCAGATCGTGCGTGGCAAGACCGAGGTGCCGGTCCCCGCGGAAGCCTTTTCACCAGGCCGGTTCGCCTACCTCGCCGAGTGACGGCCACCTGCCGGCAAGCCCCCACGGCCGGCTCCGTGGGCTAGCTCCGGCCGCTAGCTCGGACCCGTATCCGGTTGAAGCCCTGGAGCGGCCTCGGGCCCGGGTGACGCTGGCGCTCCGCCCGGGGCATTTGCTCAAGGTCTTCAGCAGCCTCGAATGGTGTCCGGCGGGTCGTTCCCGCCAACGGGCCAAGGTACTGTGTTAGACTGCCGGCAGCCGGCATTTGGACCGGGGAGGCTTGAGCGACCCAACGCGTCACAAGACCAGAGGGTGGATCATCAATCGCGCTGGGATGAGACCCCGGTCACGCCTCGCCGGCCTGAAGGTGATATTCAACAGTTTGTTGCTTGATCACACGACATGCAACGACTAGCCCGCAAGCTCCCCTTTCATTACGGCTGGGTGATCGTGCTGACGGCCGGCTGCTCGATGTTCGTGCGCAACGCCGCGGCGAGCCTGACCCTGGCCGTTTTCGTCCATCCCGTTTCTCAGGACCTGGGCTGGAGCCGAACCCTCATCGCCGGGGCGGCCAGCTTCGGCGGCCTGGCGTCGTCGGTTGCCTCACCGGCGGTGGGCTGGCTTTCCGACCGCTACGGCGTCCGGCTGGTGTTAACCTCCGGCGTCTTGATACTGGGCATCTCCACCATCTCCCTGGCCTGGGCTACGGTGCCGGTCGCTTTCTACCTGGCCTACGGCATCGGCCGGGTTATCTTCTCCAGCTCCGTTCAAATCGGGGCAACTGTGGTGGTGGCCCGCTGGTTCGTGCAGCAACGAGGCCGGGCCATGGGCATCCTGTTCCTGTTCCAATCGGCGGGAATGGTGCTCTTCCCGTTGATCGCCTCCCTGGCCATCCAACACCGGGGCTGGCAGGAAGCCTGGATGCTGCTTGGGGCCCTGGTGTGGATCGTCGCGCTGGGACCGGCGTATCTGCTAATCGTCCAGCGGCCCGAGGACGTGGGGCTGCTGCCCGATGGGGGCGCGGCCCCCGCGAGAGTGGACGAGACCCCTTCGGCCACCGTGGCGGATGAACCGGCCTGGACCCTGCGGGAAGCAATTGCCACGCCCACCCTGTGGCTGCTGGCCGTTGCTACTGGCTCCCTGTTCGTGGTGCAGGCCGGAACCAACATCCACCAGGCCGCCTACTTCGTCGACCAGGGCCTGGGGGTAACCGTGGCGGCGGTGGGCATCAGCCTGAACGCCGTATTCACCGGCGTGGGCAGCATTCTATGGGGTTGGATTCTGGAGAGGTTGCCGGTGCGCATTACCTTCGCCATGGTGGGCTTGTTGATGGCCATTACTTCGGCCCTGTTCACCACCGCCGACACCGCGGCGGAGGCGATGGCCTACGCTTCGATGTTTGGCATCTCGGTGGCCGGTATTCTGGTGGTGCCGGCGGTGGCTTACGCCGACTACTTCGGCCGCCGGTCCCTCGGCGCCATCCGGGGAGCGACCGAGCCATTTGTCTCCCTGGGGGGCGCCATCGGGGCGTTGACATCGGGCATCATTTTCGACGTTACCGGCAGCTATCACATCGCCTTTGTCATCTTCTCCGGGGTGGGCCTGGCCGCCATTCCGCCGCTGCTCATGGCCCGGCCCCCCGTACGAACCGCGGCCCCGGCCCAGGGTTCACCCTAGTCCGCCGGAAGCATCGCCCACCCGCACCAGCCTAGCGTGATGGTGTTGGATGGCTCACCTCGGCACGGGTTGCCCCAGAAGGTCACCCACTCTGGGCGCACCTCCCTACAAAACGGCAATCGGCCGGGCCTGAAGCGGATTGTACCGCGTCTTGGCTACGAAACCAGCGCGAACCATGAAACTCCAACGGTCCGAACCGGGTTGATCCCCTCTCGGTGATGGAGAAGCTTTTCCCGCTATTGTGGAGGTAGGATATGCTCGACTTTCATGCCATCAAGGAGACCACGATCAACGCGTCACCCGAGGCTGTTTTCGATGTAGTGAGCGACCTGAGCCGGCACAGGGAGTTGGCGGGCAGTGGGGAGTTGGTGAACATCCGGTTATTGACCCCCGGTCCCGTGGGACTCGGAACGATGGTCGAGGCGGACGAGTCCATCCACCTGGGCGACCAGCACATGGAGTTTGCCGCCCGTTCCGTGGTGGTCGCCTTCGACCGTCCCAACACCATTTCGTGGGTGCCCGCTCCACCCGTGCCGGTGCGCCGCATCCAGTGGTGGTTCCACCTGACCCCTGACGGTCAGGGCACCAAAGTGGTGCACGAAGCCGAAGTGGACCTGGGCGAGGGTGGCCGGGAGATGTTCGGCGGCACGGAGAACTACAACCAGACCCGTGGCGCCGACGTGATCCGAGGGATGGAAAAGACCCTCCAGAACCTGCAACAGATGGTGGAGCAACGGGTGACCGCCAGATAGCTCGGGCCGCCGGGCAGGTCCTGTCCGTCTCCGCGCACTGAAGTTTCGCGGAAGGCGAAGCCAGAAAACTTGGGCCGTTTCGAGCCCAATGCAGGACTCGAAACGGCCCAAGTTGCATGTTTGAGAGGTGATGCGCCCACGGGCGCCAATCGGCCTCCTGAGCGGGAAGCCACCGAAGCGTTACCTGGGACCCGGCCTTCTCCGGATGGCGACCCAGGTATCGAGCCAATTACGAGACACTGGGCGAGCGAAGCCCGTAGGTGGGTTTCGCAGGCCCTTATCCCACACCGTCCGCCCGCCGCCGCAATACCCTTCCGGGGAGCGCTCCGGTGTGCTCACCGCCCTCGATGACCAATTGGCCGTTGACCACCACGGCGCCGATCCCCGCCGCGTATTGGTGGGGATCATCGTAGGTGGCCCGGTCCCCAACCAACAGGGGGTCGAACACCGTGATGTCCGCCCAATGGCCCTCTTGTAGAGTCCCCCGATTTCTCAGGCGTAGCGCGGTAGCCGAGCCCCCGGTCATTTTGTAGATCGCCAGGGGCAAAGGCAGAATTCCCAACTCCCGAACGTAGCGGCCCAGAACCCTGGGAAAGGTGCCGTAGAACCTGGGGTGTGGGCTGCCCTGGCTGGTCACGCCGTAGGTAGCCAGTGAGTTTCCGTCGGAGCCAACCATGACCATGGGCGAGCGCAGGATATCTTGAACGTCTTCCTCGGCCATTGACGTAACCACAATGCGGGTGTGGCCCTTATCCGCCACCAGGATGTCGCACGCGGTTTGAAGCGGGTCGTCGGACCGCTCCGACGCCATGACGCCCATCTTGCGGCCCGAGATTTCCGGCTGGCTGGGGGAAATGGCGATCCGGACGGCGTCCCAGGATTCCACCCGGCCGAAGTTGGTGAGGCCGTCCCGGTCAATATCAGTCCTTATTTGGTCCAAGACCTGGGGGCTGGTGAGCCGCGCCAGCATGGCCTCGACGCCGCCGGCTTGGACCCACAGCGGGAGCAGGTTGCGCAGAGGATTGGTGCCGGCGGTATATGGGTACTGGTCGCTGTGGACAACGACTCCCCGCTCCCGGGCGTTGGAAATCAATTCCAGCAGCTCTTGGGTCCGGCCCCAGTTATCCGTCCCGGACAGTTTCAGGTGGGCGACTTGAACTCGCACACCGGAGGCTTCGCCCACCGAAATCGCCTCGTTGACGGCCTCGAAGCCCCGGTTGGCTTCGTCGCGTACGTGGGAAGCGTAGGTGCCGCCGTGGCGTCGCAGGACTTGGGCCAAGGCGGCCAGCTCCCCGGTGGCGGCGTAATTGCCGGGCGCGGTGAACAGACCGCAGGACATTCCCAGCGCGCCTGCTTCTAAGGCTTCATCCAAAAGCCATTCCATTTGGGCCATTTCCTCGGAGGTGGGCGTCCGGTCGTCCATTCCCATGGTCATCAAGCGCAGGGTGGCGTGGCCCACTTGCATCACGGTATTCACTGAGATCGCGGGAAAGTCTTCCAGGTATTGGCCGAAGCTGGTCTCGGACAGTTCCAGCCAGGGCGCCCCGGCCGCCAGGTAGTCTTGCAGCAGGGCCACCTTTCCGGGCAGTACTGGGGCGGTAGAATAACCGCAGTTGCCGACGACTTCGGTGGTCACTCCCTGGCGTATCTTGCTCTCCGCCCGGTGGTTCAAGGGCAGGGTGAAATCGGAATGGGTGTGAATATCGATGAATCCCGGAGCTATCACCTGACCGGTCGCGTCGATAATCCGGCGAGCCTCGCGGCCGCTGCTGTCTCCGATTGCCACGATCCGGCCGCCTTGCACGGCGACGTCGCCGGAATAGGCCGGCCCGCCGGTGCCGTCGATAATCTCACCGCCGCGAATGATCAGGTCGTCCATTGCCATCGGCCTCCTTCGAACATGCCGTTCCAGCAGGTGGATGTTGGGCGGGAGACGACATGCCGCGTTGGGCCACATTGTACACGCAGCCGGGGACCCGCTCCGGCAAGAACGGGCCCCTGAACAAGTTGCCAAACTTTACGAGGAGAAAATCAACCTCAGTCCTCCTCTATGTAGGGGATATATGGGGGTTCGGCCCACGATCATACTTTCGATCAAGTCTAGCTGTCTATCCAAGGCTCCGTAGCGGTTGCCCTCGAAGCTTGTTGTCGCCAGGGATATTTCCGCCGGTACCACGCCTCTCGGCTATCCTGCTTCCCGGGTTCCGCCGAATCCGGTCTCCGGTTCCCGAGCCGTCATCCGTAAATGCGCCTCTTCGGGTGAACCAACGCGCCGGAGCTGGCAGCGAAATGCTATGATAGATGCAGCAATACCGGGATGACAGTAGGCGAAATGCTTGACCGTATCCCGTAAATCTTTGAATTCTGTCGGTCTGGAGCAAAATGCAAACCCACGCCAACCCCAGCATTCGCAACCTGGCAATCATCGCCCACGTGGACCACGGCAAGACCACGTTGGTGGACGCTCTTTTGAAACAAAGCCAGGTTTTTCGGGCCAATCAGCAGGTTGGCGAGTTGATAATGGACACCAACCCATTGGAGCGGGAGAGAGGCATAACCATTCTGGCCAAGAACGCCTCCATCACCTACCAAGGGGTCAAGATCAACATCATCGACACCCCGGGCCATGCCGACTTCAGCGGCGAGGTCGAGCGCATCATGAACATGGCCGACGGTTGCCTGCTGCTGGTGGACGCCGTTGACGGGCCGATGCCCCAGACCACCTACGTGCTGAAAACGGCCCTCAGCCAGGGCGTCACCCCCATGGTGGTTATCAACAAGATCGACCGGCCCGAGGCTCGTGTCGCCGAAGTGGTCAGCTTGGTGCAGGACCTTTTCCTGGAGTTGGCTACCAAGCCGGAGCAGCTCGACTTTCCCGTCCTGTACACCTCGGCCCGCCACGGCTACGCGGCAGGCGACCCGGATGCCACGCCCGAGGACATGCAGCCCCTATTCGAGGCCATACTGAAATACGTCCCGCCTCCGACGGGAGACCCGGACGCGCCCCTCCAGATGCTGGTGGCTGCCCTGGATTATGACAACTATCTGGGCCAGGTGGCCATCGGCCGGGTATTTCGCGGCACCATCCGGCTGGGCGACCAGGTGGCCCTACTGGGGGTGGACGGCCAGATCTCGTACCATAAGCTGGAGCGGGTGTTCGTCTTCCGTGGCCTCGACCGCGTGGAGGTTGAGGAGGCCCGGGCCGGGGATATCGTTGCTGTGACCGGGGTCGAGAACGTGTCCATCGGCGTCACCATCGCCGCCCCGGAAGGCGCCGAAGCCCTACCCACCATTCAGATCGACGAGCCGACGGTCAAGATGACCTTCGGCGTCAACAACTCGCCCTTCATGGGCAAAGAGGGCACCCATTCCACTTCGCGGGTGCTCCATGAAAGATTGATCAACGAGCTTAGGACCAACGTCAGCCTGCGGGTGGAGACCACCGACGTCACCGACGTATTCCTGGTTTCCGGGCGAGGCGAGTTGCATCTGTCAATCCTGGTGGAGACCATGCGGCGGGAGGGGTTCGAGTTCCAGGTGTCGAAGCCCGAGCCGGTGACCAAGGTTGTCGATGGAAAGGTCCACGAGCCCTACGAGCAGCTGAGTATCAGCACCCGAGACGAGTATATCGGCGCGTTGACCGAGTACCTGTCCGGCCGCTTGGCCCAACTGGTGGACATGAGGTACGACGACTCCGGCAACGTGAACTTGGAGTACCATATCCCCACCCGGGGGCTGATCGGCTTCACCGCCTTCTTCCTGCGCACCACCCGGGGCAACGGGATGCAGAGCGGCGTTTTCACCGGTTACCGGCCCATGGAGGGGAACATAAAGTTGGCAAACACCGGGGTGCTCGTGGCCTGGAGTCCCGGAGTGGCCGTAACCTACGGCCTGCTGAATGCCCAGGCAAGGGGTGACACCATCATCGAGCCCGGCACACCGGTGTACGAGGGCATGATCGTCGGAATGCACCGGCGGGAGGGGGATATTCCCATCAACGTGTGCAAAGAGAAGAAGCTGACCAACATGCGCTCGTCCACCGCCGACATCACCAGGCGGCTCAACGCCACCGTCCGGATGAGCTTGGACGAGGCCCTGGACTTCATCGCCGCCGACGAACTGGTGGAGGTTACCCCACAGAGCTTCCGCATGCGCAAGAAGCAGTTGTCCACCCACGCCCGGTCCCGCCAACGAGCCAACACAGCCAGGGGGCAGGCCAGCGCCGTGTAGGCTGGAGCTGGAATCTGGAATGATGAGTGCGCCGCCAGGAATATCCCGGCGACGCAAGTTATTGTCAAGAATCTCCGGCAACCAAAGAGAGGGCCTTGCGGCCCTCTCTTTGGTTTCAATATTTGGCAGGAGCGGGAGGATTCGAACCCCCGACCACTGGTTTTGGAGACCAGCGCTCTGGCCAGGCTGAGCTACGCTCCTGCGAGCAAGAAAAGGACTGGTACCCCTGGAGGGACTCGAACCCCCGACGCGCGACTTAGGACGCCGCCGCTCTATCCTCTGAGCTACAGGGGCATTTGGTGGAGATAGAGGGACTCGAACCCTCGGCCTCGGCATTGCGAACGCCGCGCTCTCCC
>JASMCQ010000059.1 GCA_030753265.1 Dehalococcoidia bacterium | reverse complement strand
CCCGTCGGCCATCGATGTCTCTCGGCTCAGAGAGCATCTCAGCCTACCGCCGTACCAGCTATCGCTCTAAGGTGAAGCGGAAAGGTATAATTGCGTAACGCTCGTCAGGACGAACGGGGAAGTGGCCATGCCCGCGAATGTTCTCCCTGCCGTGGCGATTCTCCCTGCCGTGGGGGTCCCCCGTTTGGGAGGATTTCCCAGTTCTCAGGGGTTTTCCCCGTTCGTGGTGAGCCTGTAGAACCACGGCGGCTGGTTATTGGATAGGCTGTTGACACCCCCTCTGTCATTCCGGCGAAGGCCGGAATGACGATAGTGGGGAGGGGATAACGAACAGTTTCGCCGAAGTAAAGCTAACTGCAGGACGGTACACCAAAGATCGCCACCCGCAGGGGCGCTCCGGGATTCCGCCTGGTGAAGGGGGCTAGACGCTGACTGGCGCCCGCCACTCTCCGTAAACCTCCCGCAACACGTCGGACACCTCGCCGATGGTAGCCTCGGCTTGAATGGCTTCCAGCGTGGAGGGCATCAGGTTGGCGGCGTCTTGGGCGGCGGCCTTCAGTGCCTGAAGCTTTTGGGAAACCGCCCGGCGGTCCCGGTGGCGGCGCATGGACCGCAGCTCGGCCTTGGCCTGGCGGGCCACGCTTGGGTCGGGGTGATGGAGGGTGAAGGGAGGCGGCGCCTCGTTGGTGAAGCGGTTCACGCCCACGATGACCCGGTCACCGCGCTCCACCTCTCGCTGGAAACGGTAGGCCTCTTCGGTGATCTCCCGCATAACCCATCCCGATTCGATGGCCCGCAGCATCCCCCCGTGGGATTCGATGCGCTGGAGGTACTCCTCCACATCCTCCTCGATGCGGTTGGTGAGGGCCTCCACGGCGTAGGAGCCTCCCAGGGGGTCTATCACCTCGGCCAGTCCGCTTTCGTAGGCGACGATCTGCTGGGTACGCAGGGCCAGGGTCGCGGCCTCCTCCGAGGGCAGGGCGTGGGCCTCGTCCATCGACGCGGTGTGCATGGATTGCACCCCCGCCATGGCCATGATAACCGTGTGCAGGGTCACCCGCACTATGTTGTTCTCCGGTTGCTGGGCCGTCAGGGTACTGCCCCCGCTGCCGGCCCCAGTGCGGAAGATCAGGGAGCGAGGGTTGGTGGCCCCGTATTCATCTTTGAGCCAGCGGGCCCACAGCCGCCGGGCGGCCCGGAACTTGGCCACCTCTTCCAGGATGTTGTTGAAGACGCTGAAATTGAAGGCGATACGGGGAGCGAACTCATCCACGGTCAGGCCTCGGGACAGGGCCTCGTCCATGTAGGCCCGGGCATTGCCAAAGGCGAAGGCCAACTCTTGGACCAGGCTGGACCCGGCCTCCCGGATGTGATATCCGCATATGTTGATGAAGTTCCACCGTGGCATGTGTCGGACGCAAAACTCGAAGAGGTCCACCGTCATTCGAATGGAGGGACCGGGCGGAAAGACGTAGTTCCCCCGGGCGATGAACTCTTTGAGTATGTCGTTCTGGGTCGTGCCTCCCACCTGGTCGAGGGGCAATCCTTGGGCCTGAGCCACCTTCACGTACATGGCGAGGGTGGAGGGAGCCGAGGCGTTGACCGTAAGGGATGGGGTAACCTGCCGTAACGGCAGGTCTTTGAAGAGGGCTGCCATCTGGCGGATGCTCGGACAGGAGTTGCCCACTTTGCCGACCTCACCCACGGCCTCGGGGTGGTCCGGGTCCATGCCCAACTGGGTGGGCAGGTCAAAGGCCACGTTCATGCCGGTGAGGCCCTGCTGGAGCAGGTGCTGGAACCGTCGGTTGGTCTCCTCGACGGTGTCGTAGCCCGCGTACTGGCGCATGGTCCAGAGCCGGTCCAGGTACATGCCGGGGTGAATTCCCCGGGTGTAGGGGTACTCGCCGGGAAATCCCAGGTCTCGAAGGTAGTCACTGCCAGCCACGTCAGCCGGGGTGTAGAGGGGCTTGCGGGGGGCGCCGGAGGCGGCCGGGGAGGCTCCCGGCGAATCGTCGTGCCGGTCCAGGGACTTCGCCAGCTTCCGGTCGTACTCCTCGCAGGCCTCCTGGAGGGTTTCCGCGGCCTTGTTCTTCCGCATGGTCTTGCCTCCTGTTCCCGTGGTGGGCACGGGACCGCCACGCCGGGTGGAGCCGTACTCATCGTATCACAGGGCGCCGCGCCGTGGCCAAGGCCGGGGGGCAGGGCGGGCCCGCCCTCATGGTGTTCGAGGATGGGCGGACAGATTACCGGTCGACGCCGTGCGGGACCGGCGGGAAAGTTATGGTATGCTGTCCCAAAATCTCCTCATGCGCGGCGTCAACGACCTACTTGTTTGCGCCCTCGAAACCCCTCGCTGACCTAAGCGCGAGCGGCGCATTAATCAAGCTCCGTCTTGGCTTTGGCTGGCACCTTCGTACTACCGTTTCTCGGTACAAATGCCGACCTTTGGGCCAGACTTTTAACAAAACAAGATCAGACGTAACGCCGATTACATTGCGCCCAGCCACGACTCATAATTCAAGCCATGGGAGGCGCCGCTCAATCCGGGACCGCCACCCTGAAATGGGACTGCCTGGATTGGACTCAAGGAGGCCAAGAATGAGTGAATTGAAAAAGGTGCCCTTCTTTGGCGTTGTCGCAGACCCTCAAAGCTACCTGAACATCATCTACCTTCTGTTGGGTTTGCCGCTGGGCATCGCCTACTTCGTAACCCTGGTGACGGGCATATCCCTGGGGTTCGGGCTGGCCGTCATTTGGGTCGGCGTTCCCATCCTGCTTCTGGTCTTCCTGATTTCATGGGCGTTCTGCCAATTCGAGCGCGTATTGACGATCGGCATGCTCCGGGAAGACATACCGCCCATGGCCCGCTCCGGGCAATCCGAGGCCGGCGGCTCGAATCTCAGCGGCGAAGAGCGCTTCTTCATCGGGGTGTGGCGGCGGTTCAAGGCGCACCTGTCTGACCGGCTGACCTGGACCGGCATGGTTTACTTGTTCCTCAAGTTTCCCGTGGGCATCGCCACTTTCACCATTGCCGTGACTCTGGTCTCAGTTTCCATCGGCCTGATCTTCGCGCCCGCCTACATGTGGACCAGCGATCCGTTCGAGTTTTCATGGATTGGCCTTGGTGATCGGACCGTTGACCCCTTCCCCTGGTCGTGGATACTCACGCTTATCGGCATACCGGCATTCTTCATCTCGCTCCATATCATGAACGCCACTACCTTCCTATCGGGGAAGATGGCCCGGGTGATGCTGGGGGAAATGAACTGAGGACGCCTGGCCCGGCGGTGCGTATTTGAAACTCGGGGACCGTGTGCTAAGCTCTAGCTGGGAACGGCCGCGCTTAAACCCGGGGCGCGGCCCAGTTGGCTCGGGAGGTGCCGGTCGAAATGGTTCAGAACAAAGAGAAGGCAATCACACTGGTGGGCGTGGGGGACATCAGCCCCAACCGGGACGATCCGGCCTCGATTTTTCGTCACTGCCGCGACGCATTCCGCGCCGCCGACATAGTTTTCGGGCAGATGGAGAGCCCCCTCTCCGATAGGGGCACACCCCAGTTCATCCCCCATGTACCCTGCCGGCTCGCGCCCAAGAATGTCACCGCCCTCACCGAGGAGGGCGCCGGGTTCGACGTGATGTCCTTCGCTTGCAACCACGCCATGGACTATGGAGAGGAAGCTTTCCTCGATACCCTGGATGCTCTCGCCAATAACGGCATAGCCGTGGCCGGCGCGGGCCGGAACATCCAAGAAGCCAGGAAGCCCGTGGTCCTCGAAAGAGACGGCACCAAGTTCGGCGTGTTGGCCTACCTCTCCATCTTGTCTCCCGGCCTGGAGGCGGAAGAGGAAATTCCCGGCTGCGCCCCTTTGCGGGCATCCCATTACTACCGGCAGGTCGACGTCCAGCCGGGCACCCCTCCCGCCATCATCACGGCGGTGGCGCCGGAGCACCTGCAGGCGATGGAGGAGGACATCAAGAGACTGAGACCCCAGGTGGACGTGGTGGTGGTCTCCATGCATTGCGGCGTTCACTTCGTGCCCGTCGTGGTGGCCATGTACCAGAAAGAAGCGGCCTACGCGGCAATCGATGCCGGAGCGGACCTGGTGCTCCAGCACCACGCTCATATCCTCAAGGGCATCGAGGTTTACAAGGATAAGGCCATCTTCTACGGCCTGGGCAATTTCGCCCTGGAGCACAGCCAGCCGGCCTCCCAGGCCGCACCTCTGGGGACGACGGCGGCGCGTCTACGGGACTTCTACCACATCAAGCCCATTCCGGGATATGAAAGATACCGGTACCATCCCGACGCCATCAAGACCATGATCGCCAAGGCCTATGTGCAAGACAAGAAGATCCAGAAGGTGACCTACATCCCTGCCTACGTCAACCCCGACCTGGAGCCCGTGGTGGTGAAACGAGGAGATTCACAGGCCCAGGAGGTCTTCGACTACGTTCAGAAGATCTCGGAAGAAGAGGACCTGAACGTCAGCTTCTCTTGGGACGGCGACGAGGTCTTGATTTCGGGCTAGCGTGTGGCTAGCCCGGTTACGATGGGGGGTCCTCTCCCCCTTGGGAAGGGGGAGATAAGAGAGGGGATCACCCCAACCGGGCAATCCGCCGCCGCTACTCGATGTCTTTAAGGAACTCTTCCATGCCCAGCCGCTTGAGGGTCTCGGGAGTGGGCAGCCCCGTAGCCACGTTCCAGCCCATCTGGCCATAGTACTCGTCCACCATGGCGGGAAGATAGGGCTTGATGCTCAAACCCTTGGACGGGCCGGCGGGTGGCGCCTCCAGGTGTTTCTCGGAGATGTCGAACTCGTCCTGCTTCTGAAATCCCCTCCTGGCGTACACCAACCGCATCAGGTTGGTGACCCGCTCGCCGACCGTGAGGGCCTCCGGCAGGTCGAAATCCTCCCACCCGACGCCCTGGGCCAGGGAATCGGCGGTGAGGCGCAGGGAATCCGGGACGCCCCGCGCGGCGAACATGCAGACGCCCAGGCAGTCCCAGAACAGCTTGGCGAACTGGGTCTTGCGGACCGGGTCCACCTTGGCGATAGCTTCCTCGGCGTTGTGGGCCACCCCCGGAGTGCTCTCTGGGTAGCCCAGCTCCGGGTTGCCCACCATGTCGATGCCCGATCCCTGGATCGAGGGCCCGGTGCCCGCTATCAGCTCGCCGAAAAAGGTGCCCCAGAATTGGCGGTGGTCGTGGGCCACCACCCCGGCGCCCTTCACGTCCAGCACCTTGCTGCGCATCTTCTCCACCAGTCCCTTTTCGCTGCCCAAGGCCTCGGGAAGGGCCTTGGAGCCCAGGGCCAGCTTGGCGCCGATCCCCTCCCTCCGGATGGCCCGGTTGATCAGTTCCATGGCCGATTCCCAGTTGCCCCACGTCAGGTCCAAGCCGTCGGTGTCCTCCTGGGTGAGGATGCCTTCGTTGTAGGCCTCGTACACCGCGCCCATGATGGTGCCGAATTGGCCCGACTCCAGCCCCATGCCGTCGTAGAAGTCGGTCATGATCACGATGCCGTTGGGGTCGTCCACGCCGATCATGCCGGCGGCGCCCTCCATGTTCTCGGCGCCTCCGCAGGGGCTCCCCACGAACCCGGCGTAGGGGCCGTCGGTTATCTCCACGTCGTAGGCGCAGGATATCTTGCAGTTGTAGGACGGCTGGGGGGTAATCTTCCAGCGGGCGCAGGCCTCAACGTAGTTAAGGGAATACTGGGCGCCCCATTCCGGGTCGGTCATGTTCTTGCCCGCGACCCTCAGGGTCTTGCCCAGCCGGTTGTAGTATTCACGGCTCTCGCCCCCGTCCTTCAGGCCCATCGCCGAAGGCGGGACCACGAAGCTCTTGGCGGGGTCGGGCATCAGGTTTTCCTCCCACTCGGCGGAGGTCTTCACCAGCCCCTCGGGGTCGAAAACGGGAACGGCGCCGGTGCCCCGCACCGCGATGGCCTTGAGGTTCTTGCTGCCCATCACGGCCCCCGGACTGCCTTTACCGGAGCCGTGGTTGCGGTCCGCCTTCACCATGGCCCCGGGAAGCACCGCCTCGCCGGCGGGGCCGATGCAGGCCACGCTGATGAACTCCTCGTCCCCCAACTCCACCTTGAGGCGGCGCTCGGTTTCCCTGGTGTTCACGCCCCACAGGTGGCTGGCGTCGCGCAGCTCCACGTGGTCGTCGTCGATCCAAAGGTATTGAGGCTTCTCGGCCCGGCCCGTGATGTAGATGCCTTCGTGCCCGGCGTGCTTCAGGTAGGCCCCCCAGAAGCCGTGGCCGTGGCCCACCCCGGCGGAGTAGGGTATGAGGAGGTTGTAACAGATGGTGGCCCAGTCGGAGGAGTTGTTGGCGGGGGTCCCCGTCAGTGGCCCCGCCATGAAGATGAGGGGTGCGTCGGCCTCGGTAGCCTCGGCCTTTGGGGGTGCGTCGCGCAGCAGCAAGTATATGCCCAGGCCGGTGCCGCCCACGTACTTGCGCAGGATATCCTCACTGGGCAGGGGCTCCCTGGTGATCGTGCCCTGATCCAGGTCTACACGCAGGACATGAGGCCGGTATCCTCCACGAATCGCCATGGTTTTCCTCCTTGCTTCGGGGGCGGCGACGGCGCCGTCCCGCACCAACTGGCGTCGGTGATGCGCCGCTACGCTTCCGCCCTTCCCACCTGGACGCCTTCCATGCCTAGCCGCTGCAGCGCCTCCTGGCTGGGCGCACCGCTATCCTGGTCCCAATCGAGGCACTCGTAGTACTCCTGGAACCACCTTTCCAGGTGCGGCCCGGCGGGAATAACCCTGCCCTTCATGGGCCCGGCATCCAGGCCCGCCAGCATGCGCGGACTGATGTCGAAGTCGTGCTCCCGCTTGTAGCCCAGGTGAAGGGCCATCAGGCGCTGCAACGTGACCAGGCGCTCGCCGGTAGTCAATGCCTCCTCGCGGGAATAGCCCTCCCATCCGGTGGCGGCGGAAAGCGCCTTGATGGCGGGATCCCAGGTGCCGGGCGTGCGCTTCAGGGCGAAATGGCAGACACCGATGGTATCCTCCCAGAGCTTCTTGAACTGCCCTTTGTAGACCGGCTCAACCATTCCGTCAGGACTCATGGGGTCGACAAACTCGTAGCCCAGATCGGGAGCACCGGCCCGGGGCGGAAGAACCAGCCCCAGCTCCGTCTGCCACACCGGCCCGGCGCCGGCGATGAGCATCTGGAATATGAGGCCCGGGTGAATCCGCATGTCGTGGTCGTTGAAGCCCGTTCCCTTCATGTGGATTGCCAGGTCTTCGATGCCCAGTTCCCGGCCACATTCCCGGGGCGGCTTGGCCAGGGAAGCGCCGATGCCTTCCCGGCGCACCGTCTTCTCCAACAGCTCGATGACGGCCTCATAGTTGCCCCAGGTGAGGTCCAGGCCGTCCACCTCGTCCTGGTTGAGGCGCTCGGTGTTGTAGGCCTCCATCACCATGGCGATATTGCGGGGCACCTCTCCCCCGTCCAGTCCCAGCCCGTCCACCATGCCGGTAATGGCCAGGGCAACGCCGGGGTCGTCGATGCCCAGGTTGGGGCCGGTCTGCTGAATGATCTCACCGCCGTAGCCTGAGACCACGGTTCCGGCCACGGGCCCGGTGGTGATCACCGTCTCGTGGTGGCAGGTCATGTCGCAGTTGAATCCCCCGACGGGGCGCACCTTCCATTTGGGAGTGTCCTCTTCCCAGCGGTCCTTCCAGTGATATTGGAAGTCCGGATCGCTATAGTTCTTCCCCTGGACGTTGCCCCGGTCGGGGACGTTGGCGAAGGTGCCCGGGACCACCGAGTGGGAGTGCTGTGAGGGCGGCGGGCGCTCCGATGCGTAGAGGGCCCGGTTCCAGGTCTCGTAGGCCTCCATGAGGCCCGCGGGGTCGGTGATGGGTGCCCGGCCGGTGCCCCGCACGGCGATGGCTTTGAGCAACTTGGAGCCCCAGGCGATGCCGGCCTCGCCCCGGGCCGCGGTGTAGGTCCCGTCGGAGCGCACCGCAGCCCCGGTGATCAGGTTCTCCCCACCGGGACCGATGCAGGCGACGCTGATCTGGAGAGGATCGCCCAACTCCAGCTTGATGCGTCGCGGCGTCTCGAAGGTGTCCATTCCCCAATAGGGAGCGGCGTCGCGCAACTCTACATTTTGGTCCTCGATCCAGAGGTACACCGGCTTGGGCGAAACGCCCCGGACGACGATGCCATCCCAACCGGCGTGCTTGAGCCGGGCGCCAAAATACCCGTGGGCGTGGCTCAGCCCCACGTGGTAGTCGGGGCACTCCCTCAGGTTGACCAGGACCCAGTGGGAGGCGTTCGGCACCATGACACCGGTGAGGGGGCCGGTGAACAGGTAGAACGGGCAGTCGGGATCGACCGGGCGCATGGTGGGGGTTATCTCCTGGGCCATGAGGAACAGGCCGACGCCCGTGGCGCCGCCATAGGCCCGCAGCACCTCCTCCGGGGGCATGGGCACGGACCGGGTGGTCCCGCTGGTCAGGTCTACCTCCAGGATTTGGCCTTGGAACCCGCCTTTTACAGCCATGACGGACCTCCCTGATTCAGCAAAGTTTCTACCATTTATAGATTCCTCTGAGAGATTCCTCGCCGGAGGAATGCTGTCGGCTACCGGTTTCCTCGTCGATCCCCGCGGCTGCGCCGGCGTAGGCCATAGTCCATAGCGAGGGATGACGGGATACCCCATACGCCCAAGGCGGTCGCCATGACGCCGGTGGCGTTGATGCCCAGGGGTTTCGAGGAGCCTGGTTCCCCTATTTTGGTCCAATAATGTAGGAGGGGGCGGTGTCGATCACCCGTGGACCGAGGCTGAAGAAGAAGGCTCCTCCGGATACCGCCAATCCTACTCGCGCCGCTGCCACAGGTCAAGCAGAACACCGGCGGCCTCACCCAGCCCAGGCTTCGCCAGGGCATCCCTCTCCCAGCGGGAGAGGGACCGAGGGTGAGGGAACGTGCGGTGCTACGATCCTTGCACCGGCGGCGATGGTTTCACCACGGCCCCGTCGACCAGTTGCACGGTCCGGTTGCACATTCCGGCCAGGGTCAGGTCATGGGTTGCCACCACCACGGTGGTCCCCTGCTGCACGACGATATCGCGCAAAATGGTGGCGATGGCCCCGGCCGTGGTGGTGTCCAGCTCGCCGGTGGGCTCGTCGGCGAACACCACGTCGGGCGCGGCGACCAGGGCCCGGGCGATGGACGCCCTTTGCTGCTCTCCGCCCGAAAGTTCGTAGGGGCGGTGCCGGGCCCGGGGGCCCAGGCCCACCAGGTCGAGGGATTTCAGGGCCAGCCGGCGGCGCTCCCGCCACGAATAGCCGCTGATGTGCAGGGGCAGCTCAACGTTTTCCAGCGCCGAGAGGAGGGGCATCAAGCCGAACGACTGGAAGACAAAACCGATCTTCCGGCGCCGTAGCTCCACCAGGCGGGACTCCGACAGAGTAGCCAGATCGCTGCCTTGGAAGAAGACCTTGCCTCCGGTGGGCCGGTCCAGGCCGGACATGAGGTTCAATAGGGTGGTTTTTCCCGAGCCGGAGCGGCCGACAACGGCAAGAAACTCCCCTGGAAAGATATCCAGCGTGACCCGGCCGACGGCGGTAACCGACGTCTCACCGGACCCGAAAACCCGGGCCAGGTCTCGCGTCGAAATCATGGGCGCGGGGGCCGCGCCGTGGGGTCCGGATTCAATCGGCGGGGCACTCCCCTCCGGCGCCTCTTTCATTGCGGCCTACTCCATCGAGAGGTATAGTTCTCATCGAGTTTGGCGGGGGCTTCCGAGGGATCCTGGGTGTCGCCGGCGGGTTTGCCGGCGGGCACGATCGTCACCTGGTCACCCTCCATCTCCGCCCTGGCCAGTCCTCCCGGGTGAAACCTTTCCGCGTACTCCGGGGGTAGCTGGAGCCGGCCCGCCCGGTCCACCACCAGGTATTCCTGCTCGGCCGTCTGACCGGGGCGCTGAAAAGTAGGCCGGGAAAAGCTTTCCGAGCCGATCCGCCCGTCGCGAATGTGGACAACCCGGTCCACCCACTCGGCTATTCCGGGGTAGTGGGTGACCACGATCACGGTAACGTCGTAGGCGCGGTTCAAATCTCGCAGCAGTTGAAAAACCTGGGAGCCGGTCTGGGTATCCAGTTCCCCGGTGGGTTCATCGGCCAGGATCAATGGTGGTCTGTTGGAAAGGGCGACGCCGATGGCCACCCGCTGCTGCTCCCCGCCCGAGAGCTGCTGGGGCCGCCGGTTCTCTTTGCCTTTCAGGTCCAAGGCGGATAGCAGCTCCGCGGTCCACTCGCGGCGGGAGGCCGCCTTCATCCCGGCCAGGGCCATGGGCAGCTCAACGTTGTCCTGGACGGTGAGGTAGGAGACCAGGTTTCTGGCGGTGGCCTGCCATATGAAACCCACGTCGAGCCGGCGGTAGAGCACCAGTTCCCGGTCCGAGATGTCGAGCAGGTCCCTGGAGCCAACCCGCACCTGACCCGCCGAAGGCCGGTCGAGCCCCGCCAGTATGTTGAGCAGCGTGCTCTTGCCGCTGCCGCTGGCGCCGATGATCGCGATCAGCTCCCCGGCTTGCACCTCAAGGTCGAGCCCCCGCAGGGCCACCACTTCCAGGTCCGCCCGCTTGTAGATCTTGAACAGATCGCGGCACTCGACGTATGGCTCGTCGGCGCCGGCCTTTTGAGGGCCGGCGGTTGAAGGAACACTTCGCGTCTCTCTCACGCGTTGCACCTCATCTATCCATCTCCCCGCGTTTCTCGGAAATTGCGCGCCCTCACCCCCGTCCCCTCTCCCTCAGGGAGAGGGGACGGGGGCCGGAATGAGGGCTCCTTACCCCTCACCCTTCGCCGATGCGCAGGACCTGCTGGACTTCCAATCTGAAGGTGATCCAGGCCAGCCAGGCCACCGTACCCGCGGTGACTCCGGCCAGGACCAGATACGACACCAGCAGGGTGGTCCAGTTGGTTTGGAGGACCATGGGAGGAGTCACCCTGGCCCCTTCCTCGGCTCTCTCCATCAAAGGCAATAGGCTGGCGCCAACCCATTGGCCGGCCAGGCTACCCAGCCCGATGCCACAGGCCACCACTAGAATAACACTGAACCACACCACCCCCGTGAGTTGCGCCTTGGACGAGCCGAGGGTCCGCATGATAGCAAACTCGGTCTGGCGGTCGCGGGTATCGAGGTAGGAGAAGAGCATTATCCCCGAGGTGGTGGCCAGGGCAACTACCAGGAACACCAGCACCAGCAGGCCGCCCCAGCCGGCGTTGACCAGTGGCCGATCGAAGGTTTGCGATACCATTTCCCAGGCCACCACGGTTTCCCGCAGCCGCAGACCGCGCTCTTCCAGAGCGGCCACTATGGGGCCGGTGTCCCCGTCCGGGTCCCGCAAGCTGACCCACAGCTCGTCGGACCCACCCAAGGGCCTGGGGCTGTGGAGGTTCGCCTGTGGAGTGAAGATATTCAAGTCTACGACGGCGAACGGGTCCTCCCTTGGGTCCAGAGTGGGGAAATAATCGGCCACCGCCACTGCCTTGAATGGCAAGGAGTAGGTGGATAAGCTCAGGTTCAGCGTGTCACCCACCCGGGCTTCAGCCGCCTCGAGAAACGACCTGCTTACCACCGCCGGAATCGGCTCTTCCGGACTGCCCGCCCGGAGACCCCGGAGCCCGACGCCTCCGGGGGCCCAGCTAAACACCGCCGACCCTCCTCTCCCCTCCGGGCCTGCCAACTCGCTGGCGTCCAGGGCGTAGAGGCCGGGCCGGGAGTAGTCCTCGGTCACGTGCCATTGCCCGCGCCATTGAACGAGGTCCCCGAAATCGGCAATTATCTCCTCTGCTTCGCCCGTCAGGGCCGACAATCGCCACAGAAACAGGGCTCCAGGGTCCTGGGGCCCACCCCTGCTGCCGAGGTAGATGGAGAACAGGGTGAAGGGCGGCGTCACTTTGGGAGGCTGCTCCCGGCCCCGGCGACCGAAAAGGGGTACCGGCACGAGTTCGGCTTCCAGGCGTCGCCAGCCGCGGAAATTCAAGCCTCCCAGGAGGGCGTCGAAGTAGTATCCGTTGGCGTCCCGGAGCCTGGCCAGGACCGCCAGTCCGGGGTCGGGCCGGCTCGGCTGGACCCAGAGCGCCAGGCCGCCGGCCTCATGGGGGAGATCGATGCCATCTTTCGGAGATGGCTCGGCCGCCGGAGGTGGGGTGATGGGAGCGGTGAGGTCGGCCAAGGACTTCCCTCCGGCGAAGTCGGGGCGATACCAGGCCACCCGGCTGAAATTCTCCGCGTCCACTTCGAGGACCGAAACGCTGGTGGTGATGAAACCGCTGGTCAACAAAGAGCCTCGGTCGCGCCGCCCCTCGGCGGCCCCGGCCACCGCTTCCATCTCGCCCGCCAGGTCCGCGAAACCCGGCGCGTCCACCGCGCCGGCCGTGCCCGTATGCCGGATGCGCAGGTCGGCCCCCGCGGCGTACAGGACCCGCTCCCGCTGGCTGCGCTCCAGGGTGGAGCTGAAGGCGCTTCCGATGACTCCCAGGCCGGTCGCCAAGGTAAGCAGGATGATCAGGGCCCCGGGCATGATGGGGTCTCTGGATACGTGTCTCAGCCCGTGCACCAGCCAGGAAGGGCCCACCGGCTCGGTGACTCGGGCTACCAGGGACAGGACGATGGGAAAGACGCGCAACACCAGGAGGCCGATCGCCAGAAGCTCCAGTAACGGGCGGAACAGGCCGATGTAGTCGATCTGGAGTTCCCGGCTATCCAAGGTCTGCACCAGGAAGGTCTCCCGGGTCTGGGTCTGCCACCAGAGCGCGCCAATCAACACCAGCAGCAGAACGTCCAGGTAGTAGCGATGAATAAAGGGCGCCCGAGGAGGCCTGGCTTCCGTTTGGCGAAACTCGACGATGCCCTGCCGGGCCGCGACCAGGGTCAACACGGTGAGCGCTCCGACCGCCAGAAGGCCTCCCGCCAGCCCCAAAAAGAAAGCGAGGGGGGAAAGGGAGACCGGGACCGACGCCAGCTCCCCGCCGCCGCCGAGCCCAAAAAAGAACCGCCCCAAGAGCCGGACCACGGCCAACGCCATCAAAGGCCCGAACACAACCGCGGGGACGGCCAGGAGCGAGCCTTCCGCCAGCGCGAGCAGCCCCACCTGTGAGGTGGTGGCCCCCCGGCTCTTGAGCATCGCTATCTCGGTGCCCCGGGATTTGACCACCAGTCCCGAAACCAGGCCCAGGTAATAGACAAGTATGCCGGTGACCAGAAAGACGATCATGAAGAGGGGAATGCGGGCCAGCCTCAATTGCTCTTTATAGTCGTCCAGCACCCGGTCCAGCTTGATGGCGATGCTGGCGTTATTCAGATTGGCGGGCACGTCGCGCCTGATGGAGCGGGCCAGGCCCTGGAGGTCGTTCACGTCCCTGGCCCGGACCCCTTGGCGGTCCAGGTAGAAGAACCAGGTGGTGTCAATGAACAGCGATGGGTACCGGCCGAGCATCCGGTTCAGAATGGCTTCTTCCGTGGTGAACAGAGGGATATAGGTCCAGCGATCACTCTTGAAGCTGAACTCCCGGCTGGCGCCGAACCAGAACTCGTCCTCGGGGTCAACCCGCTCGAAAACGCCCACAATCTTGGCCTGCATCGAGGGTGGGCCGGTGGAGGACGACACGGTGAAGGACGAGGCGGGGAAGATCTCCATCTCGTCGCCGACACCGAGCTGGAGCAGCTCCGCCCCCAACGTATCTATGGCTACCTCCATCGGTCTTTCGAAGTCAGCCTGGGCCACGGACAAGCCGGAATAGGGCCAGCTCCCCTGGACCATTCGGATGCGGTCCGGCAGCAGCCCAGTGAAGTATTGGACATCACCCCGCGGCCGCGTGTCGTCGGCCAGCTCCAATTGCGGGTGACCCTTGAAGAAGAAGGTGGGGCTCTCGAGAAGGTGAGCCCGGTCTCGCAAATAGGACTGGAAACGCGACTCCACCCGTTCCTCGGTGAAGCCGAGGCCGGCCCGGTAGGCGGCGACCCGTCCCGCGGCCGTGGGCGGAGCATCCTGGCCGATGAACGTCCTGACCAGAATGTTGGTTTCCTCGGCGCTGGCCTGATCCAGCGAATGGCGCAGGGCAGCCTCCGACAACAGGTCGGAGTAGATGACGCCGCTTGACATCAACGCCACCGCTATCAGGATTCCCAGGAACAGGACCAGCTCCAGCCGCCAGCCGGAGATGGTCCGTTTCAGGGCGATGATGTAGGCCAGTGGCAAGAGGGACATCAATCCCCGCTCCGATAATCTTGCTTACTATCCGGCTTCTCTGACAACTTGCTGCTTCTTCCCGTCTCGGCGGTGTTGGTGGTGAGTGGTAGAGTGATTTCTTCACTCCCCGGTCCGCAGAATATCCGGCACCCGGAGCCGGCGGGCCACCAGGGTGGCGAAGAGCAGGGACAGGAGGCTCGCCGCCGCCAGTCCGGCGAAGACCAGCGCCGCCAGCCACCCCTGGACGCTCACGTCCATCGGGGGAAGCACGGGCCGCCCGGAGGCGGTGATGTCCAGGAATCCCAGGACCCACCGGCCCAGCCCGAAACCGATGGCGCCGCCGGCCCCCAGGCCCAGCACCGCCACCAGCAGCCGTTCCAGGCCCAAGGATAGGAATATCTGTGCCCTGGAGAACCCCAGCGCCCGGGCCACCGTCAGGTCCACCCGGCTGGTGTGTATGGCCACCGCCGCGTGCATGGCCAGAGTCAGGACCACGGCCACGGTAACCGCCGACAGTCCCAGAATGGTGAGGCCGTTCCAACCGCCGCCGGCCAGAGGGTTGCGCCGTGTCATCTCGACCTGAGCATCCCGGTCCTGGACCGAGACGAACCCCGGCAGAACCTCCGCCAGGTCGTGGACCACCTGTTCGCGGCCGGCCTGCTCCTGGGGCGAGACCCAGATTTCTTGGGGCGCTTTGAAACTTCCCTGGGGTGACCGATGGAGATACTCCCGGTAGTCCGCCAAGGCCACGAGAAGGAAGGGCCGGGACGACGGGTCCAAGGTGGGGAAGTAGCCGGTGGTATCCATCACCACCAGGGGCACCACTTGCCTTCCCGCCCTGACGCGCAGCCGTTGGTCCACGTGAAACATGGAGCCCCCGACGGTGGGGAGGGGAAAGGGCCCGTGGGGCAGGAATACGCCTCGAGGGGTGGTGCCGAGGGGCTCTTGCCAGGTGAATCGAAGGCCTGCCCGGCCGTTTCCGTCCGCTGGCGAAGTACGCTCGATGGTGTCCGCCGTCTCCCCTTCGATTGCCAGGGGCGTCCATCCCCCGATTTCCTCATACCCCTCGATGATGACTCCGGGGGGCGGAATGGACGGGCCTTGGACCGTGATGTCGTCCAGGTCGAGGATGCCCGGCGGCGCCGCGGTAAGCGCCCTCTTACTCATGAAGATGGAGACCACCCTGGCCGGATGTTTCAACGACCGGCTCTCATCGGTCAGCGGCGCTTCGAAATAGCTCCATTCTGGTCCCTCGTCTTTAGAAGAGGGCGGTTGCGAGCCCGCCGGCGCGCCTTCCGGAGGGTCCCGCAGGTCGCCCAGCAGCACGTTGCGGTATCGCCCATCGCCGTCTTGGACCCGCGCCCACAGGTTCAGGCTCAGCCGGGTTTGTCCCAACTCCGGGATTTCCAGTTTCGCCCAGATGCCGATGCGCTCACCGCCCGTTGGAATTGCTATGCCAGTGCCGCCGCCCTGACCCGGAGTGGGTGACACCCAGCGGGTCCGGGTGATGGGACTGAGCAACTCCCGGAGGTCTTTGCCGGCGAAATCCTCCTTGAACCAGGCGGCGGCAGGCAGGTCGACCGGGTCAACGCCCAGTAGGGTGGCGGTATCGCCCGGGAACCCATCCAGCAGGTTCACGGTGTCACGGGCGATGGGGCTGACCGCCTGGACCCCCGGCGTGACGGCGACTGTTTCCAGAGATGAGTCGGAAAAACTCCGGCCCCGGACGGCTAGGTCACCCCCCAGGCGGTACAAAGCCTGCTCCACGTGGCTCCGGGCCAGAGTGGCCTGAAAGCTGGCGCCGAAAACGCCCAGGGCCGCGGCCATCATCAGGATGACCACCAGGGCGCCGTGGGGCAGTGGGTCTCGCGACAGGCGGACCAGGGAGAAGGCCAGCCACGGTGGGCCGAAGCGGCTCCCGGCCCAGGCGAAGAACCGGACCAGCCACGGCAGGACTCTCAAGGCCAGCAACGCGGCCGCCAGGAGCCCGAGGACCGGCCCGAAAAGCAGGCTGGGGTCGGCTTGCAGGGTCCTGGTGGACACGTCACGCTCGATGAATCCGCCCCGGCTGCTGATCTGCCACCACAGCAGCCCCAGCGCCGCCAGCACCAACAGGTCCACGTAGTACCGGTGCAAAAGCGGCACCGTGGGCGGCCGGGCCCTGTCCCTCAAAGATTCCATGGTGCCAAGGCGGGCGCGGGTCAACGCCGAAGCCGCCAACACCCCGAGGGCCAGGAGGCCTCCGATGGTGCCCACGACAAACATGTCCGCCGAGAGCCCGACCGAAAGGCCGCCGGGGCCCACGCCCAATGGGTCAATGGTCCGCAGCAGCAGGTACCGCACGATGGCCAGAGCCAGGAAAGGCCCGGCCACCACGGCAAGAACGGCGATGGCCCCCTCGCCGAGGACCAGCAGGGTGCTCACCTGGAGGAGGCCGGCGCCCCGGCTTCTCAGAAGTCCGGCCTCTTCGGTCCGGGAGCGCGCCAGCAGCCCCATGACCAGGGCCATTGCATAGAGGATGACCACGACTATGAGGGCGATGAAGAGGTAAAGCGGAACCCGGGCCAGGTCCAATTCCTTCTGGTAATCCGCGAGGCTCTTATCGAGGCCGGTGATCACCAGAGAGCGGGGAAACTTCTTGTTGATGTCCGTCTCCAGCCCGGTGACGTTATCCTCGGTCTGGTTGGCCGTGCTGGCGGTCAACACGCCGGAGTCGACGAATAGGAACCATCTGAAGTCGCCCACCATGGCCGGGTACTTCGTGCCCAAGCCCTCGAAGAAGTCGTCCTCTCGAAGGTAGAAGGGCAGCAGTAGGTCATCTTCGATCCCCTGCAGCCGGAAGTAGGCCAGGGAGTTCATCCAGTACTCTTCCCGGGGGTCCTTGGGCTCGGCCAGGCCCACCACGTTGAGCACGATTTGCTCCGAGGAGTCGGTCCTGAAGGGAAAGATGGACATCCGCGCGCCCACCTGGAGACCGAGGCTGGAGGCGGCTCGATCCCCTATCACCGCTTCCAGCTCCAGCCCCCGGTCGTGGAGCACGGGAGCGGTTTCGGGCCACCTGCCTTCAACCAGCCGGGAATGCTCCCGGAAGCCGGTGAGGAAGAAGGGCCGCCCGAAGGGCCCGCCGACCGGCGGGGGCTGTCCCTCTGCCGAGAACACCAGGTGCAGGTTTGGCTGGGTCCGGCCGAAGCGCTGGATATCTCGCACCAGGTAATCGAGGCGGGCCCTGGTGATCTCCTCGACGTCGGCCCGGAGCTTCCGGTAGTCGGCCGGCCCCAAGGGCCGGTTCTGCAGGATCACGTGGGCGTTCAGGATCGTGGGGGCGGTCGTGGCCAGCTTGTGGCGAAGGCCTCCTTCCGCCAGAGCGCGGGAGTAGACGGCGCCGACCGACATCAGGGTTACGGCGGCCAGTATCCCAAAAGAGCTGATGGCCAGAAGCATCCAGGAGGCGCGGAGGCGGCGCGCCAAGAGCCAGTAGAGCACACCGGTCCAGCCCATAATCTTGCTATCCGCGACTCTGAGTTGGCCATCGGGCCATTCAACCATCCACGGGTTCCAATGGCAGGCATATTACCCGGTGCTCATCGGCGCGTCAACGCCGGGTTCGAGCCAGCCAGCCGCTTATCCCGATTTCCGACGAGCCGGACGGGCTCGCTTCGATGCTGCCAGGCACGAATCCCGCGGTGGCCCTTCAGGAATTGGCGGCAAACTGGGACAGTCGCGGTTTCTTGGGGTCGCTTCGAAGTTGCTGGGCGGGAGAGATGGCCCGGAGCGGCCGCGGGCGACGGTGGGGCTTTCCGGTGAATCCTGAGGGAGGACGTGGGTTCAGAGGCCCTTGATTGGTTTGGGTCGGCAAGACTGGCTCGCCGGTTAATCGTCGAGGACGCTAGGTTGCGCGACCGGACGGGACTGCATGGGGAAAGCTCAGGCCATTCCCGAGCCTTCAATACTCATTCAGCTTGGTTGTTGCGGGACGGCAACTGTCGGCAATTAGGTTGACTGAGCCGCTAGTCCCGTATGGGCGTCTCATAGAGGCTGAGCCGGACGCTCAGCGGCCCGAGGGGGCTCGTGAAAATCACCCGTATCTGAGATGAACCGAAAGTGGTGAACCGGCTCCCCAAGGGTTCGATGATAACCGGTGGGCTGATGTTGCAGGGATAGCCGGCCTGGGCCAGCCGCGTGGCGGCGTTGCCGGTGATCATATTGGCTATCTCTCCGATCGCCGAAAGGCCCAGCTCGTTGCTGGGGTTGTCGACCGGCTCGCCGAGCATCTGGCTCATGACCGCGTACGCCGTCTCCTGACTGAACCCGTAGAGCACGTTTCCTTCCAAACGGCCGCTGACACCGATCACCGCCGTGACGTCATCGGTGGTGAACTGGTTGGAAACGAGGTCCATCCCGGACAACTCGAGGCTGCATCCCAGTTCCTTCTCCCAGACGAGCTTGGTGGGCGCCAAGAACGAGTTTACATACTCTTCTTTCATTCGGACTCCTCTCTAATGCGGTCAGTACCCAACATGTCCGGGACCAGGGCGAAACGAGGACCTTGCTGAAACCGTTTTCGCTAAACGCGAACCTCACCTTGGCTTCGCTCTTGGCCTCCGGAAGATCTCATTGTGCCCAGAATCGAGGCTAGGCGGCAAGAAATGGCAACGCCATTCATCGGCATCGTTGCGTCTGCTGTCGCAAAATCCAGGAGCTTGATCGGGCTTTCGCGCCTCTCTGCCTTTGGCTGGTACTCCTTGCTTCCGCCGAGGTTGGCTCCCGGCCGGGTGCCGGAGGTTTGCCAGGCATGTAGACGGGCCCGTCAAGGGGATTTGTTAAGACCCTGCAATTGGAGCGTAACGGTAAGGAGTGCACAACAATAGAGGCACTTCCCCAACCGCGATTAGGAGTTTCTCCCATATTGGATGTCGCCTGGATTGGAATTTGCGATGGCGAGAATTGGAATCATCGCTCTCGAGGCGGCAGGCAAAGAAAGCCCCCCGGAGGGGACCAGGGGGATTTCTCTTGGGGGAGTCGGCGCCGGCTTTGGGTCTTGCCGGCTAGAAGGTAGAGGGCTCCGGGACGCCGTCGTTAAAGGGTCGCGGCGCGTCCGCGGGTTCCCAGTTCAATTCCTCCACCCGTCGCTTCATCTGCTCCAGTCTTGAGAAGTCGCTGATTCCCGATACCAGGGTTACGGCTGAAAGATACTTGCTTCCGCTTTCGGGATAATCTCCGTATCTAACCTTGCCGACCGTGGTTATTTGCTCGAGGCGGGCCCGTCCTCTGGAGATTGGTTGAGTGTAAAGGTGTTCCGGCTTCCCATGTATCACCAGCGCCGCGGACCGGCCGCCGCTGACGTCGCACGGGAAGGTCAGCGCGCTTTTCGCGATGCTCCTCTCGATTATGCTCTCCAGTTCGTGGGTGCCGGGGTCGATCCCCTTGCGCCAGAAGCGGGCCTTGGACTTCACCACTTCGCTGCAATATCCGATCGTAGACACGTCGCCGATCAGGCCCAGCGTTGCCTTGATCTCCGACGAGCTGAAGACCTCCTGGGGTGAGGGCCTAACTTCCCCGGCATTCAGCAGCGTGGTTAGAGTCAGCGCCAATTTCTGATTCACCCGGGTGTACATGCGTTCCACGGATTCCCGGCTGACCAGGTTGTCCTCATACTGCTGATTGTCCACCAGCAGGATGTTGTTGAAGTAGTGGCTCCAAAGCTCGAAGCTCTTGAGCGCATTCGAAAGACTTAAGGCCTCTTTGTCCGACGGCATGTCGCTTACCGAGGGGACGACCCCCAGCGCATACACGGGGGTGCCCCGGTAAACCCGGTTGAGTTCATTGGCCAGAACGTAGGAACCACCGGCCCCGGTCCCGCCGGCCAGCCCGGCGGCGATCCAGAAAGCCTCCGGATCAAACCGGTGAACGAGGATGTCAATCCTATCCATCACCTGGGACAGGGCTTTCTCGGCGATGCTTGCACCTAGCTCGATGTTTGCGCCGACGCCTCTGCCCTTGAGGGCATACCTGCCGATGAGGACCTTGTCGTGGATATTGTTAAGCCCCACCAGGTCCGCTTGTTCCGTGTTAATGGCTATCGCCTCATAGAGTTTCCGGTTCGTCCCCCGCAGGGTATTGGCTATCTTTCCACCGGCTTGTCCGTATCCAATCCATAGTACTCGCATCTCTTGAAGCCTCCCCTTATTGATCGGCCCATCGAGGCTGGGCCGGGCCGGAGCTACTGATCCGATAACCTCATACTGGGCCACCCGTGGCGGCAACGTATCTGAGGCCAGGGGTCTCCTCCGCCTCTCCCGGTACTTCCCGCAAAGGACTCGGGGTTACCGGGTGGTGTCAATTATTTTCGGGCCGGCCAGTGGGTCTCGTGGTGCGTGGGTCACACCCTGGGCGGCTTGGCGCTCCGGCTTGCCGAGTTGGTCCCCGGTTTCAGCGCCCCGCTAAACCGGGTCGCTCTGAAGTTCCCGATCCAGGTCGTCGACGGAATTCCGGAACTGCCGGGTCTCCTGGCAGTTCCGGCAGACTCCCCGGCTCACCGGGCCATTGGCCGGTTCAATGATCCAATGGTGGCGGCAAAGGGTTAAGGCTGCTTCCTTCTCTGCCACCGCGATGGGCTGCTGCTGGGCCAACATTTCGAGTCCTCCTGGGCTCCTTGAAGTTGTGACTTGAGATTTTCGGACTGGGAATGCGGGTTCGATTGGTGGTCCGGAGGGCGGACAAGGTGGTGAAAGCTGACCGGGGGTCTTGGCGCCCCTGGGCCGGCAAAATGAGGTGGGTAACGGGGATCTCCTCCGCCCACAATCTCTCGCACTATTCCCTTCCCTTTAGGCAGAACTTAGCGGCCTGGCTGCTGTTATGTCAACGATATTAAAGACCAATTTTGGGCAAGTTCTAATCAAATGACCAAAATTGATCATTGTTCAGCCACGGAGCCCTGGTTGGTGGCCGGAGATATGAAGATGCAGGGGCCGGAGATAGCGATCGGTGCTTTGCTTTTGGTGGGGAGCAGCGGCCGGTTGCCGGGGGTCCGACCTTTAGGAATGCAGATTAGGACTCAGTTCAGTACTCAGTCGACCTGATTGAGTACTAGAGACTCGGGGTTTCTCCGCCCGCCGGACCGGCCTCACCCGCGGGTCCTTCGACCTCAAAGCCCATGTCCCGGATCATCTGCCAGGCTTCTTTCGGGGATTGTCCCGGCGTGGTGAGGTACCCATCAACGAAGATGGAATCGGCGGGATAGAGCGCCAGCGGCTGCAAGCTTCGCAAATGGTACTCCCGCCCTCCGGCCAGCCGGATTTCCTGGGCGGGACACAGGAACCGCAACAGATACAAGATGCGAAGGCACTGATGGGGTGTCAGATAGCTGAAGTGCTCGAAGGGCGTTCCCGGAATCGGGTGCAGGAAGTTGACCGGCAGCGACTCCGGCTCCAACGCCCGCAAGGCCAACGCGACTTCGATGATGTCGTCCGCGGTTTCACCCTGGCCGAATATGATGCCGGTGCAAAGATGAAGACCGGCGCGCCGGGCCGCATTGAGGGTGTCCAAACGGTCCTCGTAGGTGTGGGTCGTACACACCTGCGGATAGTACCGCCGGCTGGTGTTCAGATTGTGGTTGAGTTGCTCCACTCCCGCACTCTTCAATTGGCGGGCCTGCGACTCGGTGAGCAGGCCCACCGAGCAGCAGATTTCGATGTCGACCTGGCTCTTGATGGCTTGGCCCACCCGGACCAGATAGTCCATTTCCCGGTCCGTGGGTCCCTTGCCGCTGGCGACGATACAGTAGCGCCGGGACCGGGATTCCTTGGCTCGCCTGGCCCCCTCCAGCAGGGCCTCCTCGCTGAGCCAGGGGTATTTTTCGATTCCCGCCGTCGACAGCCGAGACTGGGAGCAATAGTGGCAGTCCTCGGAGCAGAGTCCGCTCTTGGCATTCACCAGCATGTGCAGGCGGACGCCGGCGCCCCGGAAGTGCCGCCGGACCCGGAACGCGGCGTCCAAAAGCTGGAGGATGTCGGCGTTGGGGCTTTCCAGGACGGCGTAGCACTGGTCTCGCGACAGCTCTCCCCCCGACAAAGCTGTTTCAGCCAATACCTGGTAATTCATCTCAGGCCACGGGTTCCTTGATGGAATGGGGCGCTACTCATCTTTTATGAGGGCCTGTTCGAGGGCAGACCGTTGCTGAGAGCCCTGATGTGCTCCGGAGTGACGCCGCAACAACCTCCGATCACCTGGGCCCCCAGGTTAACCCAATCCTGGGCGTGGCCGAGGTATTCGGCGGCGGTGCTGGGGCGGACGATCATGGGACCGGTGTACAGCTGCCCGGGAGAGAATTCCATGGAGTGAGCGTAGGCGCCGACGGGAAGAGAGGTGTGCTGCCGCAATACCTGGATTCCAGGCAACGTGTCCTCGACTCTTGAGTGCATGATGAAGAAGGCGGAGACACCCATGGACTCTACCGCTTTGACCGCCTCCCCGATTCCCTCATGGACGTGTTTCCCACGAATGCCCAGGTAGAGGCCGCCTTCATCCTGCTGAAGTGTATAGCCAACCCAGATCGGCAGGCCGGTCTCGGATGCCGCTTGGACCGCCGCCTTGGTGTCGAGGGACCGGACCATCATTTCCAGCACGAAAAGGTCCACACCCTCGTCGGCCAGTATCTGAGCCTGCTCCCGGTAGTCGGCGAGGGCTGCCTCGTACGAAGGCGTAACGGTAGGGTCGAGCTTGGGGACGAAGGCGGACATGGAGCCGGCGACAACCACTCTCTTGGCGGAAGCCACGGTGTCCCGTGCTTCCCGGGCCATCCTCACCGCCAGCCGGTTGATCTCGGAGGTCTGGCCGGCGAGGCCCCCCGTTTCGAGTAGGGACCGCGAGGTGGAGAAGGTGTTGGTGATTATGACCTCGGCTCCGGCTCGAATGAAGTCTTCATGGATCTCGCGGATTACTTCCGGGTGGGTGAGGGTGGCCCTCCCGGACCAGGTTGCCGGGCACAGGGGCACCCCTCGCCGCGGTAGCTCCGTGCCGGTGCCGCCGTCCATGATGACGATGTTCCCCGCGATCAACCTGGATTGTAGTGATTCCGCCGGTGTCATTGCCTCTCCTTCCATACTCGCTTGCTACTTTGGACCCCCATCCGCCAGCTTCATTTTGAGGTGGGTTGAAGGCCCTGACCTGAGGGTGTGTGTGCCCACGCTTGGCCAGCCCGTGGGGCGCCGCCTTAAATCCGGAACAGCCGTCGAGCGTTGTCCCCGGATATTTGGGCGATCTCGCCGGCTGGGAAACCAGTCTCCTCCAGCATCTGCAGCGGGGCCTGATCGTCCACGGGGAAGGGGTAGTCCGTGCCCATCAGCAGTTGTTGGCTCCCGACCATGTCCCGCAGATAGCCCAGGGCCGCCGGATGATGCAGGATGGTGTCGTAATAGAAGCGGCTCAGATATGCCGAAGGCGGCTGGGCCGGCGCTGCTTGGGGCCCCAAGTTTCGATAAATCCGGTCGAAGCGGCCGGCCTGATAGGGGAAAAAGCCTCCGCCGTGGGGCAGTATCAGATTCAGCTTGGGAAAGCGGTCCAGCGCGCCGCTGAACACTAGCGAGCCTGCAGTCAGGGTGGAATCGTAGAGGAATTGGGCTATGATTACCATGCCATGCTTGATGGCCCTGGGGTCTGGGATGGGCTGAGTCGGATGGATGAACAGGGGCACGTCTAGCTCGACGGCGGCGGCCCAGAACCGGTCCAGGTCCGCCTCTCCCAGGTTGGCGCCCTTCACGCTGGCGGCGATCACTCCCCCAACGGCCCCACACTGCTTGATTCCGTGCTCCAACTCCGCCGCCGCCAGGTCCGCATCCTGAAGGGGCACCGACGCCAGCATGGAAACGCGCCCGGAGTGTTTCTGGGCCACCTCGCCCAGCCTTTCGTTCATCAGACGGTGCCAGAGCGCCCCTTCCTCCGGCGGCATCTCGTAGCCGAACAGGTCCGTCCAACCCGAGAGGACCTGGCGGTCCACGCCCTGGCGGTCCATCGTCTCCCAGCGCTTCTCCAGGTCCAGCAGGGTGTCAAAGAAGGGCCTGAGTTTCAGTCCGTAGTCGAAGCAGAGACACTGCCGGCCCGCCTCGGTTGCCTCCAGGTGGACGCCATAGCGTGAGGGGCCGTCCTCGACGGCCTTGAGGGTCGCCGGTGGCACGTGGTGAGCGTGCATGTCTACGCGCATCCCGCCTCCCGTGTAACTTGATCCGGCTGGGCAGGCCGCTTCCCATCGGCGGCCGCGCCGGTCCGGCCGCGCCGGCCCTGTCCCAGTTAAGACGAGGGAAGACCGAGAAAGCTGCCGTTCGACAGAAGTCTACGGCAGTTTGTTCCCGGTGGCAATTTTCAGGCCACTCTACCTGAAGCCGCTCCGGGGAGCACTGTCCTGCCGGCCCGGAGGTTGCGCCGGGACTGGCCCACCGGCCAATCGCGCCAAGTTGTTGTTCTAGCGCACTGTCTCGTAAATAACCTTATCTAGGCGAATTCGTGCGACATGCTCAATGCCTATTCGTCCCCGACAGCATCGGGGCCGGTACCCAGAGAAGCGCTTTCTGGATCCCGGCCTTCGCCGGGATGACGGGCCGCCTATCACGCCATTTACGAGACACCAGACTAGCGATAAGGTAAGCTAGGAGGGGTGAGCCGGCGGGCCGCTTCTCTCCCTGTTTCAGAATTGCTCCGGCCAAGCGGGCACGGACGCTTGCGTTACCGGCCCTGGATTAGGCTGCTAGACTCGATGCTTGGTTGAAGGGCCAAATCCTCCTCATCCGGTATCTCCGACTGGGGTATTCCAGGGGTGAGAATAGGGCTCGTGTCCCGTCCTCCGTGGCATTGACGCCCGCTCACGCGCGGGATACCATCCCTAGCCATGGGCATGCGCTCGATATTTTCGGCCTTGAAACGAAAAGTGGGCGGGCAGTACCACGGATGGCGGGTCGTGGCGGCGACCTTTGGCGTCAACGCGGTGCACGACGGCACCTACTCTCCGGGATTCGCGATATTCTTCTTGCCCATCACCCGCGATCTTGGCCTCAGTCGCGCCGCCGCCTCGCTGCCATTTACGGTAAACAAGATCATTCCAACGGTACTCGGCCCGTTCATGGGCGCGCTGATCGACCGCCTTGGCCCCGGGAGGGTGCTGTTTGTGTCGGCGCGTTGATTGGTGGGCTTGGGTTTGTAATGCTCAGCTGGACGACCTCCTACGCCCTTCTAATGATAGCCTTGGTCGGGTTCATTAGCCTGGGCATGAGGGCCTTCCTATCGTGCTCCTCCGCCGCGGTGGCGCGATGGTTCGCGAGAAAGCGCGCCCGGGCCATGGCAGCATCCAGCCTGGGCTTCTCGATGGGGGCCACCGTCCTGCCGCCGCTCCTTGCCGTTGGGGTGAGCGCGCTGGACTGGAGGACCACTGCGCTGATCGTGGGCGTGGGTATCTGGGCCGTCGTGCTTCCGCTGGCCACCCAAATAGGCGGCTCTCCGGAGCGCCTGGGGCTGCGGCCTGATGGCGATTCGCCCGAGCGGCCGTCACCACCCTCCCGCGGGACCACTCCTCAACCGGGACCGGCGCAGCCCGACCTGACGGCAGGGGAGGCGGTCCGGACGAGAGTCTTCTGGCTTCTCTCGATCAATATAGGCTTACAGACCGTAGTCGCCTCAAGCATGGGCCTGCACCTGGTGGCCATCATGACCTGGAAGGGAATCGAGGAGACGACTGCGGGAGCCCTCGTGGGAGTAATGGCGATCGCCGGCATTCCCTGGGTGTTGATCGCGGGATGGGTTGGAGACAAGTGGCCCAAGGGAAGGATAATAGCCTCGGCCAACGTCCTGCGGGGTCTGGCGTGGTTTGCGCTGGTCGTCACGGACGATCTCAGGGCCGGGCAGATGGCGCTTATCCTGGTGCTCTTCGCGCTCTCCGAGCCGATATACACCGTATACTCCGCGATGGTGGCCGATCTGTTCGGCCGACGGTACTATGCCACCGTCAGCGGATTGCTCGAGACCGTGGCCGGCGTGATGGGTATGGGGGCTCCCCTGCTGGCAGGCTGGACCTTCGACGTTACTCAGAGCTACGCGTGGTTCGCCGCGCCGGTGGGATCGCTGATGTTGCTGTCGGCGCTGATGTTCTGGTTCATGCCGGACCGGCTTGCGCCCAGGACTGGAGCACCGAGGGGCATCGGTCCCGGTTAAGGCTCGATCCCGCACCGAAAGGCCTCGCCCTGGCGCACCACCGGCACTGCTTCGGGGCGTGCCGCCGTGGCTTGGCTAGTCCGCGATGTTGGGTAGTTTGGCCAATGGCCCCAACCCAGGAGAAAGGGCTTCCGGCCAACGGGCAAGTGTCGTCGCGGTTCGCTCCCGTGGCATCGCTCCTCAGGCCAAACGGGAACGGACGCTTGCAATTGAGACGCGGTTGCCCTGGGGCCAGCCCACGGCCCTTTCCATCGAATGCGCCGGCTCCCCAGAATGAGACATCGTGGTGAAGACTATGAAGGCCCTGCTGCTTCGGAATGCCGCTCCCGTCGAGAGGTCCCCGCTGGAGCCGGCGGAGATTCCCGTCCCCGAGCCGGAGGACCGGGAAGTCCTCACCCGGCCCAAGCTGCGCTAGGGCATCCCTCTCTCTTAGGGAGAGGGACCGAGGGTGAGGGAACATCGAGAAGGTTGCTTTGCTCGGGGGATGCCACCATCCGCGTCGCGGTTCAACGGTTTTCACCTGGGCCGGCCGCGGCCGCATCGTGCTGAGCGCCGACCACGGTTTTCTAGACGTGGCCGATGGGACGAAGCATCAGATCAGAGGGTCCGACCCTCTGATCTGATGCTGAGGTTCAATCCTTCGGGGGACGCGAGGGTGCTTTACCTTCACGTCTGCGACGGCGCCCACGAGCGGGTCCGCGCGCGTTTTCGGGAGAGGTTCGGCGACCGGTTCCTGCTTATCACGTTGGACGAGGCCGAGGCCCTGCACCTGTTTGGCCCCGGCCCCATCTTGCCTCACACCAGGCGGCGCATGGGCGACCTGATCGCCATCTCCGCCGGAAGCGACGTAATCGAGTATCGTCCAGGAAGCGGACCCGCTCAAATAACCGGCGACGTCTCCCACCACTCCGGGCTGACGCCTGCGGAGATGCGGGTACCGCTGGTTATCGCCTAAACAGGCCAGCTGGGCTCCGCAACCTCAATCGCGATAAGTTGTTGCCCTGAACAGGGCCCTTCGTGGTGACTGTTGGCAACCAGCACAAATGGGACAGTTTGGGACCTGAGAGATCAGGGGTGTGGTAGAGCTTGGGCGAACTCCTTGAGGGTCCGGTGTGGTGGTTCGTGGTGATGTGAAAGTGGTGCGGCCCCTGAATTGTAGGTATAGT
>JASMCQ010000058.1 GCA_030753265.1 Dehalococcoidia bacterium | reverse complement strand
TCAACCGCAATAAGCGGAGCCTGACACTGAACTTCAAAGAGCCCCAGGCGAAGGAGGTTTTTCTGCGGTTGGTCCAGGGGGCCGACGTGGTGGTGGAGAACTTCACCCCCGGGGTGATGTCCCGGTTTGGCCTGGACTATGAAACGGTGAAGGGGACCAACCCCAGGATAATCTACTGCTCCATCTCCGGCTTCGGACAGGACGGGCCCTACCGGGACCGCCCGGCCTACGACCAGATAATGCAGGGCATCGGCGGCATCATGAGCCTCACCGGCGGGCCCGACGACGATCCGCAGAAGGTGGGGATCGCGATAACCGACATCGGGGCCGGAATGTGGTCCGCCTTCGCGATTATGGCCGCGGTCCGATACCGGGACCAACAGGGTGAAGGCCAGTATATCGACGTCTCCATGATGGATGCCCAGGTGGCCTGGCTGACCTACCAGGCGGGCTATTTCTTCGCCCACGGAGAGCCGCCCAAGCGCCTGGGGGCCGCCCATCCCAACCTGGTCCCCTACCAGGCATTCATGTGCCGTGACGGCAAGTACCTCAATGTGGCAGTGGGCTCCGAACGTATCTGGCAACGGTTCTGCCAAGGTATGGGACTGGAAGACCTGCAGGACACCCCGGACTATGCCACCAACGGCGACCGGGTGCGTAACAGGGCCGTGCTGGCGCCCATGCTGCAGGAGCTGTTCCTCACGCGGTCGACCGCGGAGTGGGTAGACGCGCTCATTCCCGCCGGTGTTCCCTGCGGCCCCATCAACGACCTGGCGGATGTTTTCTCCGACCCCCAGCTTCTGCACCGCCAGATGTACCGGGAGATGCCCCATCCCACCCTGGGGTCCGTCAAGCAGACGGGCATTCCCATCAAGTTCTCCTTGACTCCCGGTGGCTTGGACCGGCCCCCGCCTTTGCTGGGCGAGCACACCAGGGAGATCCTGCGGGAGCTGGGATACTCGGAGTCCCAGATCGACGATATGGCTGAAGAGTCGGTTACCTAGGAGAATCAGAGGCTTCACCGTTCGCCGTCTCGACCATGCATTCTTCAACGACAGCAACCAGGGCTGGCCTGGCGCCTTCTTTGCCGCCGGCTGCGCCGGCCATAAGCCCGGCCACGGCCCCCTTTTCTGTAACCAGCCCGCCTCGCCCACCGTTGCCGGGTGAGAATTGGGGCCTTCGGGTTGATATATATCGGGGTTCAGACATCTTGCCTGAGGCCGGAGGTCCGTTTATCATGGGACGGAACCGCCGTGGGCGAGGAGGTTGACCGGCAATGGACCTGGGATTGAAAGACCGCGTCGCTATCGTGGGAGGATCCAGCAGGGGTATGGGGAGGGCCATAGCGGTAGCCTTCGCCCAAGAGGGCGCCAGCGTCACCATCTCTGCTCGAACCGAGGCCGACCTGCGCCGCACCGAGATCGAGTTGGCCAGGATTGGGTCGCAACACCACGTGCTGGCCATCCCCGCCGACCTTTCGGTGCCCAGGGATATCCGCCGCGTGGTTCGTGACACCTTCAACCGCTTCGGCCAGATCGGAATCCTGGTGACCCACGTGGGGCACGGTCCGTCCGGCCGGGCCTCCGAGTTCAGCGACGAGACCATTTTGGCGGCCCTGGAAGAGAACTTCCTCAGCGCCATCCGCCTGGCCCGGGAAGTGATTCCCTACATGAAGCAGCAGCGATGGGGGCGCATTATCCACTTGCTCCACAGCCCGGTGGGCCGCCCGGACAACGGGGCGGCCCTCTCCGCCGCCAGCCAGTCGGCGCTGGTGGGTTACTCCAAGCTGCTTTCCAACGAGCTGGCCCCATTCAACATTACCGTGAACAACTTGCTCTCCGGCCCCATCCAGACGGAATACCTGACCGCTTCGCTAGAGGCCAAGGCCAAGGAGACCGGCCGCCCGGCCGAGGAGCTGGCCAAGGAGGCGGTAGCCGCCATTCCCATGCGCCGCTTCGGCAAGCCCGAGGAGGTTGGAGATCTGGTTGCCTTCCTGGCGTCGGACCGAGCCGGGTATCTCACCGGCACCAGCGTGGTCCTCGATGGCGGCACGCTCCAGCCATTCGCCCGGCAGTCCCCAACCGATCCCTCCAGCCGGCCACCGGTGATCCCGTAGGGCGGAGACCGGCTTGGGCGTGCCGGCCCGATGGATTTGCCGGGCTACTCCGAAGATAGCGGTCGACAGGTGGCGTGCCAAGAGTACCTCCACATGGGCAGCGTCGCACCGGTGACGCTCCCTTCCCCCCGTCTTTCCGGCGAAGGCCGGAATCTAGGGAAGAGCCGGCTTTCGCCGGGGTGACGGAACGGGTATCGAGCCATTTGCGAGACGCCAAACTGGCCCAATCAGCTCGATGTCGACATTTCTCTTTGCAAGCCACGTCGGCTGAGGACTAACCCCGCGAAGTTAAGATTGGACTGTGATGCTCCGCCGGAGGTGGCGCATCACAGCCTTTTCGTTTCTCCGGCGAGAGAGCGTGGGCCGGGGAGGGCAAACGCCACTCGGAAGACGCCCCAGCCAGAGGCTCCAAGCGGTACAATGGTTGCAACCGCTTTCAGGAGATTTCGAGAAATGCCGCTGTTTCTGAAAAGACGTGCCGGTGTCGCGGTCGTGGAGATCGAGGGAGTGATCGGCACCCGCGTCCGCGTGCCGGCGTACACTCGTCTCTTCGACTCCGTCGCCCAGAGCACCCGCTACCGCGCCCTGCTGCTGGACATAGACTCTCCGGGGGGGTCCGCCTCCGGCTCGGAGGTTCTCTACCGGAGCTTGAAGAGGGTGGCCGAGCGAAAACCGGTGGTGGCCTACATTCGCGGTTTGGGAGCTTCCGGCGGCTATTACCTGGGCTGCGCCGCCAGCAAGATCGTTGCGCTGCCCGCCGCGCTGGTGGGTTCCATCGGCGTCATCTACCTCCGGCCCGTTCTGGAGCAACTGCTGGGTAAGGCCGGCGTGGATTTTTCGTGTTCAAGGGGGGCCGGCTAAAGGACATGACCGGGTTCTGGCGCGGCCCAACCGCCGAAGAGGGAGAGAAATTCCAGGGGCTGATCAACGAGATTTACGATAATTTCGTCGCGGTGGTGGCCCAGGGCCGCCCCTTGGACGAGGGTCAGGTCCGGGAACTGGCCACCGGCGAGGTGTTCACCGCCCGCAGGGGGAATGAGCTGGGTCTGGTTGACGAGCTTGGGGACTTCCAGGACGCGCTGGAACTCGCGGCACGGCTGGGAAGCATCCGGCCCCGCCCGCTCATGGTGCGTCCCAAACGCTCGATAGGCCAGCGGATGTTCGGCGGCATGGGCAATCGCAGCTCCGCCCTGCCCCCCTCGCCGCCCAGCTCCAGCGGTTGCAGGCCGGCGGCATCTACTACCTGGAGCCGTCGTATCTGATGAGCGACTACTCGCCGGAGGGTGAGTGACCCTGGGGGCACCCAGCCGGTCCCAACGGCGTCCTCTCTGCCGGATTGCGGTGAGCTAGCTCTTCTCCAGCCGTTTCGCCTCCTGCCAGAGGGCCTCTTTGTCGGCCAGCGGAAGCTGGATGAACTCCTGGCCGCGGCCGGCCGCCAGTCGCTCCATCGTGGTGTACCGGCCCTGGAAGCGGCGGTTGGCCTGCCTCAGGGCATCTTCGGCGTGGATGTTGAGCCACCGGGACAGGTTGACCAGGGTGAAGATGAGGTCGCCCACCTCGTGGATCTTTTCTTCCTGGCTGGCGGCCCGGCGAAGCTCCTCCGCCTCTTCAACCACCTTGTCCAGCACGCCGGAGATGTCATCCCACTCGAATCCGGCTTTGCCCACCCGGTCCTGCATTAGCTGAGCGTAGGTCAAAGCGGGCAGGTCCCGGGGTATGCCGTCCACCGCCGATTTGCGGACCCCTTTACTCCGGTTCTCCTCCGCTTTCAGACGCTCCCAGTTGCGCTCCACCTCGCTGGAGTCGGCGACCTGGGCATCGCCAAAGACGTGGGGGTGCCGGCGCACCAGCTTTCGGTTGACCCGGGCCAGCACGTCGGCCAGGTCAAACTCGCCGGCCTCACTGGCGATTTGAACGTGGAACGCCACCTGCACCAGGATGTCTCCCAGCTCCTCGGACAGCGCCGGGGCGTCGTCGCGATCCACGGCCTCCAGTACCTCGTAGCACTCCTCCAGGAGGTTGCGCTTCAACGAGGCGTGGGTCTGCTCCCGGTCCCAGGGGCAGCCCCCCGGAGCGCGGAGCCGCTCCATGATGTCCATCAAGGTCTGGAATTTTCCGAGATCGCTTTCGGGGATCGGTTCGTAAGGCATGGGCGAATTATAGCCAGGCCGGTGGTTGCTTCACAAGATGTTGGGATGCTAACGTAGAACTCACCCTAGGAGGAAGCGTGCGCCGGGTCGCCTGGGTTCCAAACGCCCTTTTCATCGTTGCCGTGCCCCTGTTTCTGGTGACCGCCAGCGTTGCCTGGGCGTTCAACAGCGTCGGTGTATACGAGAGGGGATTCGACAAGTACCAGATTTCCAGCTACACCGGCATCACCCGGGCGGACCTGGTCCAGGTGGCCGCCGACATCCGCCACTACTTCAACTCCGGCGAGGAGCCCTTGGCGGTGCGGACCCGGATTTTCGGCGAGGAGCGGGACCTGTTCAACAGCCGGGAAGCCACCCACATGCGGGACGTGAAGCGCCTGATCTGGGGAGTTTACATAATCGCGGTGCTATCCACGGCCTACCTGCTGGCCACGGCGGGCTGGGGCTTGGCGCGGTACCGGCGCCGGTTCGCCGAGACCCTGGCCCGCCGGTGCCTCTGGGGTGGCGGAGTCACGCTGGCGCTGTTATTGGCGGTGGGACTCTTCGCGCTGGTGGGGTTCGACCGGCTGTTTCTGACGTTCCACCAGATCAGCTTCGCCAACGATCTGTGGCAGTTGGACCCGCGGACGGACTACCTGGTGGCGCTGTTCCCCCAGAACTTCTGGTTCGACGCGACTATGTGGGTAGCCACGCGGGCCGTTGCCGGAGCGCTGGTAGTAACCGTCTTCTCCGGTGGCTACCTGCTGTACCTCCGGCGCGCCGCCCGGGGGGAGGTGTAGGGGCACAGCATGCTGTTCCCCTACGCGTGGTGGCGCTGTTCCCCTAGAACTTTTGGTTCGACGCGACGATGTTGGTAGCCACGCGGGCCGTTGCCGGAGCGCTGGCCGTAACCGTCTTCTCCGGTGGCTACCTGCTGTACCTCCGGCGCGCCGCCCGGAGGGGAACGTAGGGGCACAGCATGCTGTGCCCCTACGGCCGCCTAGCCGCAGGCGCAGCCGCCGCCACAGCAGCCACCACCACCCATAGGGGGCGGCGGGCCGGCCTGGCCGCCGGCAAATTCGCCGCGAGTCACCGAGGCGAAGACCGAGATCGCCCGGTTTGCTGGTTGCTCGCAGACCGGACAATCGGAGCCATCGGCGCTCATGGACTGGAGTTTCTGAAACTTATTGCCGCAGGTGGGGCAGTAGTACTCATATATTGGCATCTTAGATCTTCCTTCACTAACAGGCGTCAGGCACGAACGGGCTTCGGGCGCGAACGGCTTCGCTGTTCTGACCTCGAGGCAGGACCCAGCTACTTGCCAGCTACTTGAATGTATCCGAGCCGGCGGCCCGCGTCAAGGGGCGCGCCTGGGCGCTCCCCGGTCACGGCGAAGACGAACTTTCGACTCGCCTCCGGCCCCGGCACGATGCCGCGAAGATGAACCGCTTGACAAAAAGCTGGTTTGGCCCAGAATTGGTTGCTGTTTCGCCGTTGCATACCGGGTGTCTTGAACTTCCGGAACGGGCGGGCAGCCGGGCCGGGGCCGAGGAGCTACTCATAAACAAACGCACCCAACTGTCCTGGCTGGCACGCATCCGGACCTTCGACTCTCTGCGACTGTACCGGGACTACCGTTACCTCTGGGCGGGCAACTTCTGCGCCAACTGCGCCCAGTGGCTTCAGCTACTTTCGGTAGGCTGGCTGGTGCGGGACCTCACCGCCTCCACCGGGTCCTCGGCGCTCCTGGTGGTGACCGCCGGGGGACTGAACACCGTTCCCGTCTTGTTTTTGGGCCCCTGGGGCGGGGTTCTGGGCGACCGCATCAACCGCAGGAAGCTGGTGATGACGCTCCAGGCCTTCATGGCCTGTACGGCCCTCCTGTTTGCCTTCCTGGTGCGGTCTGACTACATCGAATGGTGGCATGCCTACGTCTACGTGGTGGTGGGCGGTTCGTGCCATGCCGTGACCCTCCCGCTGAGGCAGGCGCTGGTGGCCAACACCGTGCCCAGGGAATCGGTTGTCAATGCGTTTGCTTCCAACATCTTCACCGTTACGGGAACCCGCATGCTTGGCCCGTTTATCGGCGGTGTCCTTATCGCCACGCTGGGGTTCTTCTGGAATTTCGCTTGGGAGTCCGCGTTGTACACGGGCACGGTGCTGGCTTATTGGCGCATGAGGACACCCTACTCCCACGGAAACGCTGCCGCTGTGAAGGCTTCCCTATTGTCCAGCTTGAAAGAGGGGATCACGTACGTGAGGAAGGGGGAAAGAGTGATCTTCAACCTCATAGTGTTGGGCCTGATACCCAACGCCGTCCTCAACCCGGTCATGTTCCTGTTGCCCATATTCACCACCGAGGTGCTGCACGGCGGCGCCGACCTGGGAGGGATTCTCCTGTCGACGACCGGGCTCGGCGGGTTCATCGCCGCCTTCACCATCGCTTCCGGCGGATTCAAGTCCAGGAGGGGGTTGGTTTGTCTGGGGGCGATAGCCGCGAGTTCCGTCTGCATCATTATTTTGTCCCAGGCCAGGTGGCCGGTGGTGGCGATCTTGCTGGTCGGGATGATGTCGTTTGCCCAAGGGACCTTCCGCACCACCTCGGGCTCGGTGATCCAGTACATGACGCCCGATGTCCTCCGGGGCCGGGTAACGTCGTTGCAGTCGTACGCCCAGGGGTTCTTGATACTGACCAGCTTGCTCATCGGCTGGTTCATCGACTTGACCACGGTCGTCATCGGCATCATGACCATCGGGGCCGTGGGTTTGGGCTTGGCGATTCTCTCAAGCCTCGCCTTCCGCCGGGTCCGCCAGTTGGCGTAGCGGCCGGGCAAGAGAGAGATTGTCGTTGCTGAAAGCTACAAACTCGAGGGCCGGCTCCCAGTGGTTGGGTTTTGACGCCCCGGCCGTCGGCACTTCGACTTTCGCACCGGCGGCTCGCGTCGAGGGGCGCGCCGGGATGGCCCCTGGCCGTAGCGGGGACGAACCTTCGACTCGACTCTTGCTTTCGTCCGGGGCCGCGAAGTTGAACTGCTTGACAAAAAGCTGGTATAGCTCAAAATTGATTGCTGTTCCGCTGTTGAATGCCGGGTGTCTTAAACCCCCGGCTCCGGGCAGGCAACCGGGAACGGGCGGGGCCGAGGAGCAGCTAATAAACAAACGCAGCCAACTGTCGTGGTTGGCCCGCATCCGGACTTTCGATTCTTTACGACTATACCGGGACTACCGCTACCTTTGGGCGGGCAACTTCTGCGCCAATTGCGCCCAGTGGCTTCAGCTACTCTCGGTGGGCTGGCTGGTGCGGGACCTCACCGTCTCTACCGGGTCTTCCGCGCTCCTGGTGGTAACCGCCGGGGGACTGAACACGCTTCCGATCTTGTTGTTGGGTCCCTGGGGTGGAGTCCTGGGCGACCGCATCAACCGCAGGAAGTTGGTGATGACGCTTCAGGCCTTTATGGCCTGTACGGCCCTCCTGTTTGCCTTCTTGGTGCGGTCCGACTACATTGAGTGGTGGCATGCCTACGTCTATGTGGTGGTGGGCGGATCATCCTGGGCCGTAACCCACTCCCTCCGGCAGGCGCTGGTGGCCAACACCGTGCCCAGGGAATCGGTCGTGAATGCCTATGCCTCCAACGTCTTCACGATTACGGGGACCCGGATGGTTGGCCCGTTCATCGGCGGCATCCTGATCGCCACGCTGGGGTTCTTTTGGAACTTCACGTTGGAGGCCCTGCTGTACGCGGGCACGGTGCTGGCCTATTGGCGGATGAAAACTCCCTACTACCACGGGAACGCTTCCACCGCGACGGTTTCCCCATGGGCCAGCCTGAAAGAGGGGATCAGGTACGTGAGGAAGGGGGAAAGAGTGGTCTTCAACCTAATAGTGCTGGGCCTCATCCCCAACGCAGTCCTGCACCCGGTCCTGTTCCTGCTGCCCGTATTCACCACCGAGGTGCTGCACGGTGGCGCCGACATGGGAGGGGTACTCCTGGCTACCACCGGGCTCGGCGGGTTCCTCTCGGCTTTCACCATAGCTTCCGGCGGGTTTCAGTTCAGGAGGGGATTCGTCTGCCTGGGGGCGGTAGCCGTGAGTTCTGTCTCCGTCATTCTTTTCGCACAGGCCAGCTGGGTTGTGGCGGCGATGCTGCTGATTGGGATTATGTCTTTCGGGCAGGGGACCTTCCGCACCACCTCGGGCTCGGTGATCCAGCTCCTGGTACCCGATGTCCTGCGGGGCCGGGTAACCGCGCTGCAGCAATACACCCAGGGGTTCTTGATACTAACCAGCTTGCTCATCGGCTGGTTCGTTGACTTGACCACGGTCGTCATCGCGATAATGAGCATCGGCGCCACGGGATTGGGCCTGGCAATTTTCTCCAGCCTCACCCTCCGCCGGGTGCGCCAGCTAGGGTAGCGCAAGGGCAGAGGAGAGAAGAGAGATTGTCGGTGCTGAGAGGTGGGAACTCGAAAGCCAGCTCCAAGTGGTTGGTTTTTACCGCCCTGGCCATCGGCACCTTCTTGTCGGTGGTGGACCACGGCAGCGTCATTGTGGCCCTTCCCACCATAGAGGCCCATTTCGGCACCGACCTGCCCACCGTCCAGTGGGTGATCGTGGGCTATGCCTTGACCATCAGCGTCCTGCTGTTGCCCATGGGGCGGTTGGGCGACATGGTCGGCCGGAAACGGATCTACATCGCCGGCTTCTCCATCTTCGTCGTGGCCTCCGCTCTAGCCGGCGCATCTCCCGATCTAGCGTTGCTGATCGGCGCCAAAATCCTTCAGGGAGTCGGGTCGGCCATGATCCAGGGTAATAGCATGGCCATCGTCATCTCGACTTTTGCCGAGACGGAACGTGGCAAAGCACTGGGCTCCCATCTCAGCGTAGTCGGCACGGGGGCGGTGGCCGGCCCGGCGTTGGGCGGCCTACTGATCAGCGTCCTCGATTGGCGTTGGGTCTTCTTCATCAACGTCCCCATTGGGCTCATCGGCATCGCCGTGGCACTCCTGGTCTTGCAGGGGGAACGCCACATTGAGGAAGCGGAAGATAGCGGACGGCAGTCCTTCGACTGGATGGGTGCGGTGCTCTCGGGGGTGACCCTGCTGGCCTTCCTGATGGTGGTCGGCAACGGGGACCGGGTTGGGTGGACCTCCTGGCCGGTTGTGGCGGGAACCGCGGCCGCGGTTCTCTTTTTGGCCGCATTCATCTGGTGGGAGCTGCGGATTGAATCCCCCATGCTGGAACTCCGGCTGTTCCGGCGCAAGCTGGTGGCCCTGGGCGTGGCAGCCGGCTGGATATCCTTCCTGGGCACGGCGGCAGCTCGTTTCATGATGCCCTTCTACCTCCAGCGGGTCCTGGAATACAGCCCCGGAAAGGTTGGTCTGTTCATGATCCCCGCAGCGCTTTGCATGGTGTTCGTGGGCCCGGTGGCCGGCCGGCTTTCCGACCGGTACGGCTGGCGGCGGTTTACCGCCGGCGGCCTGGCCCTCTCGGCGGCCGCCTCATTTATTCTGGCCATCGGCCTGACGCCGACCTCGCACGTCATGCTGGTTATCGTGATGCTGATGCTGCTGAGCACCGGCACCGGCCTGTTCAACTCGCCGAACAATAGCTCCATCATGAGCGCGGTGGAGCGGTCCAGGTACGGCGTGATCTCGGCGCTGACCCAGTTGGTGCGCAATTCAGCGAACGTCACCAGCGTGGCCCTATCCACTACCATCGTGGTGATCACCATGGGTTCGCAGGGCGTTGAGCCCAGCCTGGATGCCGTTTCCCCCGAGGTGGCTGGAGCCTTCGTCGATGGCCTGCACAACGCGTTCCTGCTGATGGGAATCCTTCTGGTCGTGGGCATGATTATCTGCCTGGTAAGAGGAGATGCGCCCCGGCAAGTACCGGCAGAATCCGGGGCGGAAGAACATGGAACCGCCCGCCTCCATTAGCCCCCATCCAGCGGGGTCACACCTTGACCTTGACACCCGATTCCGCGGATGGCAGAATGCGGTGCTATCCGGCGGCTGATTGCAGGAACGGCCCAGGTTGCAACGTGACACCGCCTGACATTGCCTGACATTGAATGAAGCGAATGAATCCCGAAGGATGGTGAGGAGATATGCCCGACGTCAAGATAGAAGTCCGCGCCAACGCCGGAAACCGCGTCTACGGACCCTTTGAACTGGTAGACCAGGACGGCAACGCGTACACGATCCCCGAAGGTCAGTGGGTGTCTCTATGCCGCTGCGGCCTATCCAAGAATAAGCCTTTTTGCGACAGCGCCCACCGGGACTCCGGCTTCGAAGCCGCCTCGAAAGCCAGGTAACGCCCTAACCCGGACCCGCCAAGAGCCCGGCTGAACCGCCTCCGCCGGGGATGCGCGAGCTGAAGCGGCTGGGTTTGGTTTAGCGTCTTGTAGATAGCGTGACGTCGGCCCAATCGGGCGTCATTCCTTCCCCACGCCCGTCTTTCCGGCGAAGGCCGGAATCCAGGGATGTGCCGGCTGGGTCCCGGCCTTCGCCGGGATGACGATGGGGTATCAAGCCATCTACGAGATGCTGGACTAAAGGCCTGTCAACTGATTGCTGATGACGGTCTTACGTCAGTCCCCACGGTCAATATCCAAGAATGACATCCTGAAATAACCAAGTAGACTGAGTACGCGCAGTATCAAGCCCCCGGCCAACTCCGTAGAGCTGGGAAAGCCGCCGAGACTATCCGGCCCGCGCCTCGCGGCCGTCTCGGAACCGCTAGGGAGCGGCGGTGAGAGAGGCGGCCCAGGCTAGGTAGACCGGAACTTCCTCTTCATGGCCCGGACCGAAGCCAGGCGTTCCTCGGCCAGCCGGTCGGCGGCCCGGGCTGTGGGAATTTCCTCTTCCTTGGATATCTGGATTACCCGGCCCATGGTGTCGTAGATGCGCTCGGTCTTCTCCCGGGCCCGGTCGGGGTGGTAAGCTGTCCCGATTTCCATGGCGACGTTGATGATGCCACCGGCGTTGATGATGTAGTCCGGGGCGTATAGGATCCCCCGCCGGTTCAGCGCTTCCCCGTCGCCCTCCGTCAGGAGTTGGTTATTGGCCCCTCCGGCCACCACCCGGCACTTGAGCCTGGGAATGGTGTCGCCGTTCAGCACGCCGCCCAGGGCGCAAGGGGCGAAGATGTCACAATCCACGTCGTATATCTGTTCCGGCGACACGACCTCGAGGCCCAGGCTCCGTGCCCGGTCCAGTGCGTCTTCGAAAACGTCGGTGACCACTACCTGAGCGTCCTCTTTCATCAAGTGGTGTGCGGTGTAGAGTCCCACCTTTCCGAACCCCTGGAGGGCCACCTTCTTGCCCGTGAGGGAATCGGAGCCCCAAACCTCGCGGGCGCAGGCTTTCATGCCCACGTAGATTCCCAAGCCGGTCATGACGGAGGTGTCGCCGCTGCCGCCTGCGGTGATGGGAAGTCCTACCACGTGAGCCGTCTCCTGGCGAATATACTCCAGGTCGAGACCGGTGCTTCCGACGTCGGTGGTGGTCAGGTAGCGTCCACCCAGGGTGTCCACGAAGGAGCCGTAAGCCCGCAACAGGGCCTCGGTTTTCTGGGTATGAGGGTTGGCAATGATCACGGCCTTACCGCCTCCGAGAGGCACGTCTGCGGCCGCCGCCTTGTAGGTCATGGCTTGGGAGAGGCGGAGCGCGTCCTGAACTGCGTCCTCCTCCGCAGTGTAGGGCCAGATGCGGGTACCGCCGCAGGCTGGGCCCAGGGTTGTGTCGTGAATGGCGATGATGGCTTTGAGGCCTACCGCCGGGTCGGCGCAGATAACCAGTTGCTCGTGTCCGTGGCAGCCCATGTAGTCAAAGATCTTCATCGCAAGGGACCTCCTCGCCAAAGGATTGGGGCCATATCGAAATCCGCTTCTACCCTAGTAGGATTCACGACAGGTATAGCCGGTTCAGGGTCGGAGTTGAGTGCCGTGGTTTACCATTCCATTATAACCCGGCGGGGCGGAAGGAGGACATAGGCGCCTCTACCCGAGAGCGCCGCCATAGGGGTCGCCCGAATCCGGAGGCTCAGGTCCCTCGTTCCACGGCCTCGGCCCGGCGGGCCTCAGGCCTCCGTAGCGACGGCTTTTTGGCAATGAAGAAGAGGATACCGCCGATGAAGTTCACTGCGGCCAGGACCACAAACGCGATGTCGTAGGTGCCCGTGGTGTCCCGGATGTAACCCGCGAAAGGGGCGGAGAGCAACATCATGATGTTCATCGGCAATGTGGAGAAGCCCAGGATCGATCCAAAGGACGCCCGGCCGAAGTACTCGCCTCGGATCGTTACAGTCATGGGATTGCGTCCTCCCCACCCGATCCCGAGCAGAACCGCGAAGAGGAAGATCATGGTGAGACTGTCCGGCGAGGTTAGCAACACCACCGCCCCCGCCTGGATCGTGGTGAAGACGAGCAAGCCCAGCCTTACCGGTATCTTGCTGCCGACGTAGCCTCCCACCAGTTGAAAGACCATCGCGAGGCCGGTGTACGTGGCAACTACCCAGGCCGTGGTCTGCACCTGAAACCCCGCGTCGCCCAACAGCAGGCCCAGGTGGACCCAGATGGCGGGAAGCGGAATGGTGGTGCATCCGTGGCCGAAAGAGATCAGCCAGAAAGCAGGGGTCCGGAGCGCCTGGGAGAGGGTAAAGTCTACGTCTGTCCCCTCGGTTTCAGCCTTTGCCTCGGCAGAACGGCGTCCCGGCGCGGCCACCACCGGGCGAGGCGCCGGCGCCGCTCCGTCGGGGAGCAGGCCGTATTCCTGGGGGCGGTTGCGGATCAGCCGGGTCAAGGGAAAGGCCACCGCCAGAATGAAAATGCCTATGATGAGGGCGGTGAGCTGCCAACCCAGCCGGTCCTGGTCCGGGTCGATGGCCCAGGCGATGGCCGGCACCAGCAGCAGAGCGCCGAAGCGGCCGCCGGCGTTGGACCACCCCACGGCGATGGCCCGGCGCCGGGAGAACCAGTGGTTCAGCATGGTCATCATCGGGACCCAACTGGCGAAGCCTTGGCCCAGCGCCATGACGATGTAGGCCAGGTAGAACATCCAGATGTTCTGGACCCGGCTGAACAGCAGGAACCCCGAGCCCCCAATGAGCAAGCCGATCAGGACCATGCGCCGGGTCCCGATCCGGTCGGTCAGGTACCCCTCGATGGGCCCCAACATGCCCCCCTCGATCCGGGCCAGGGTCATGGCGAAGCCCATTTGCGTCCGGTTCCAGCCGAACTGCCGCTCCAGTGCCACCGCCCAAACGGTCATGGATTGGGAAAGGGGTACACTGGCCAGCACCGTAACGAAACTGCTGATGGGGACCAGCCACCAACCGTAAAAAACTCCCCGCAATCTGCCGGGGAGGTGTGTCGACGGGCTCGGGGGTTCCAAAGCTAGTTTCCTTCCGGCTCGGCCCTTTGTCTTACTGCGGGCCTCGCGGTACGGCTTTTGGAAGAGTAGCATATCAAAACATTTGCTGTCGAAAGCATCATCGCCGGTGGGTCCGGCTAGCCGCCCCGGCTGACCGCCTCGGGCTGGCTGGCCGCCGGACTCCGGCGCGCCGGCTTCTTGGCCATGAAGAAGAGGATCCCACCCAGGAAATTCAACCCTCCCAGTATCAGGAAAGCCATGGTGTAGGTGCCGGTGGTGTCCCGAATGTAGCCGGCGAAGGGGGCCGAGGCCAGCATCAGGATGTTCATCGGCACCGTGGAGAAGCCCAGAATCTTGCCAAACGACTCCCGGCCAAAGTATTCGCCACGAATGCCTATGAGCAGCGGATTGCGTCCACCCCAACCGATGCCCATCAACACGGCGAAAAGGTAGATCATGAAGTGATTGCTCGGCGAGGTGAGGGTCAATATCGCGACCGCTTGGACCGACGTGAAGATCAGCAACCCGAATCGCTTGGGAAACATGTCGCCGATATAGCCCCCTATTAGCTGGAAGATCATTCCAACGCCGGTGTAGGTGGCGACGACCAGCGCAGTCGTCTGCAACGGGAAACCCGCGTCTCCCAGGAGCAAACCCAGGTGGACCTGCATTGCTGGGAGCACTATGGTGGCGAACCCGTGGCCGAAGGATATGAACCAGAAAGCGGGGGTACTGATGGCCTGGGTGAACGTAAAGTCGGTGTCCGGCCCGTCGACCGGCGTCTGGCCGGCGGTGGGCCTGCGGCCATGCACGGCCACCACCGGGTGGGGCGTCTCCTTCTCGCCATCGGGAAGCAGTCCGTACTCCTGGGGCCGGTTGCGGATCAACCGGGTGAAAGGGAAGGCCACCACCAGAACGAACACGCCAATAATCAGCGCCGTGAGGCTCCAACCAAGCCGGTCGTAGTCCGGGTCGATGGCCCAGGCGATGGCCGGCACCAGGATCAGCGCGCCCAGGCGGCCGCCGGCGTTGGACCACCCGACCGCGACCGACCGGCGACGGGAGAACCAGTGGTTCAGCATGGTCATCAGCGGGATCCAGCTGGCAAAGCCCTGGCCTATCGCCATGACCACGTAGGCCAGGTAGAACATCCACAGGCTGTGGACCTGGCTGAAAAGGATGAAGCCGATGCCCCCAGCCACCAGGCCGAACAGGACGGTGCGCCGGGTCCCAATCCGGTCGGAGAGGTAGCCCTCCAACGGTCCCAGGATACCACCCTCGACCCGGGCCAGAGTCATGGCGAAGCCCAACTGGGTCCGGCTCCAGCCGAATTCGCGCTCCAGCGCCACCGCCCAAACGCTCATCGCATGAGAGAAGGGCACGTTGGTCATCGTGGTTGCGAGGCTGCTGATCGGGACCAGCCACCAACCGTAGAAGATCCCCCGCTTCCGGCCGGGGAGGTTTTCGCTTGTATCGCTGGAACTCAAATTCAGTACACTTCCGGCTCGGCCCGTGGGCCCGCCTCACATCTGGATTGCCACATTAAAGTATCATGAAAACGTATAGTATCCCGATGATAATATCATGTCGCTCGCCTACGTGTCCGCCTCGGGCGGGCGGGTTGACGGACTCGGCGACGGTCTCTTGGCCAGCAAGAAGAGGAGGGCGCCGAGGAAATTCAGGGCAGCCAGGACCAGGAAAGCGACGGTGTAGGTACCTTGAACGTCCCGGACATAGCCGGCGAAGGGGGAGGCGATCATGAGCAGGACGTTCATCGGGACGGTGGACAAGCCGAGGATTTTCCCGAATGACGCCCGGCCAAAGTAGTCGCCACGGATCGCGACGGTCAGGGGATTGCGTCCCCCAAACCCCATGCCAAACAGGACGGCGAACAAGTAGAACGTGGTAAGACTGGTCGCGTACGTGAGCACCACTATCGCGCTCGCCTGAATCGTGGTAAAGATGAACAGAGCCACCCGCTTGGGGATTCGGTCACCGACGTAGCCTCCAACAAGTTGGAAAACCATCGAGACGCCGGTATAGGCGGCGACGATCCAGCCCGTGGTCTGTACGTTGAACCCCTTGTCTTCCATCAGCAAACCCAGGTGGGCCATGATGGCGATGATCACCATGGAAGTGAACCCGTGGCCGAAGGATATGAGCCAGAAAGCGGGGGTCCGCAAGGCCTGAGCGGCCGTGAGGTCTCCGCCGGCCCTCTCGCCCTCACCCGTTTCCCCGGCGCCGGCGCCCGCCGGGACCGGCGCCGAGGGAGAGACGGCCGGCCCGCCATCGGGCAGCAGGCCATACTCCTGGGGCCGGTTGCGGATCAGCCGGGAAATGGGGAAGGCCACCAGCAGAGCGAACAGCCCCAGGGCCGTGGCCGTGACCTTCCAGCCCAGCCGGTCGTGGTCCGGGTCGATGGCCCAGGCAATGGCCGGAACCAGCAGCAGCGCCCCGCCCCGGCTGCCCACGTTGGCCCAACCCATGGCGGTCGCCCGGCGCCGGATGAACCAGTGGTTCAGCATGGTCATCAGGGGAATCCAGCTGCCCAGCCCCTGGCCCAGCGCCATGACGAGGTAGGCCAGGTAGAACATCCACAGGTTTCTGATCTGGCCGAAGAGCAAGAAGCCGGCGCCGAAGATCAGGAGGCCGAACAAGACCATGCGACGGGTCCCCGCCCGGTCGGTGAGGTAGCCCTCGAGGGGTCCCATCAAGCCGCCCTCGATCCGGGTGAAGGCCAACGCGAGACCCAACTGGGTCCGGCTCCAGCCGAAATGGCGCTCCAACGCCACCGCCCACACGCTCATCGCGAAGAAGAGGGGCACGGTGGCGATCACCATGACGAAACTGGCGACGGGCACCAGCCACCACCCGTAGAAGACTCCCCGGGGACGGCCGGGGAGGTGTCCGCTCTGGCCTGCGTTTCCCAAGGCCCACTCCGATCTCGCTCGAACCGTTGCCCCGGTTCGAGCCGCCGCTTCCGGTCACCCCGAGACTATCAGAAGTTGGCGTGGGTGGTCTATCGGCTCATCGAAGCGGAGGAAATCAACCCACGGTGGCCAGGGATCGAGCCCGGCTAGGGCGGCTCCCGGTCAGCCCCGGTCACTCCGGGTTGTTTCGAGCCACAGTTGGTATACCGTGTTCTTGGGCATATCCAGCGATACGGCCACCTGGGCCACCGCCTCTTTCGCCCGGGTCCCGGCCTCCCGCAGCCGGGACAGCTCCCGGCGGGCCTCCTCCAGTTGGGACGGCGGTGGGCCGGCGGGCAATGGCTCTTCGGGCGCTCCCCGCACCACCAGGACCAGCTCTCCCAGGGGGGCCTGAAAGTGTTCCACGGCCTCGGATAACGAGCCTCGGAACACCTCTTCGTGTAGCTTGGTCAGCTCCCGGCACACGGCGACCTCCCGGTCCCCCAACTCCTCCAGCATGTCTTGCAGCGTGGCCCGCAGCCGGTGGGGAGCTTCGAACGCCACCAGCGTCAACGGGAGGGAGGAGGCCGCCCGGAGGGACTGGCGCCGGCCCTTTTTCCGCCGGGGCAGGAATCCCAGGAAGAGGAAAGCGTCGGCGGAGAGGCCGGAGACAGCCAGGGCGGTGGTGAGGGCCGACACCCCCGGAACCGATTCCACGCGAAACCCGGCGGCGGCCGCCCGGGACACCAACTCGCTGCCCGGGTCGCTGACCGCCGGCATCCCGGCGTCGCTAACCAGCGCCACATCGCCCAACGCCAGGGCCTCCAGCAGCCGGGGAATCCGGGCCTGCTGGTTGTGCTCGTGGTAGCTCAGCAGCGGCACCCGAATCCCCAGATGGGATAGCAGCCGGCGGGTGACCCGGGTGTCCTCGGCGGCGACGAGTTGCACCTGGCCCAAGACCCGGGCCGCCCGGAGGGTCATATCCTCCAGATTTCCGATCGGTGTTCCTACCACGAAGAGAGTGCCCATGCCTTAACATATACCCTGTAATGAGGGCTGCTGGCAAATATTGGACTGGCTCGGTCCGCCCCCAGGTCGAAAAGGCCGGGGGTGTCCCCGCCCTGGCGCTCTTGGTTCTGGTTGTCCTGGTAGCTACGTCGGGGTTCCTGTACCTGCACGAATGGGGGCACGCCTTCGGTTTTTGGCTCGACGGCCTGGCGCCCTGTGTGGGCCTGAACAGTTCGTGGCCCGCTCCGCCCAACGAAGACGTTATTACCCTGATGGGCGGCCTCTTCGGTCCGTTGCTCGGTATGGGGCTAGGTCTGCTGTTCCTGGCGTTGCACTTCCTTCTCAGCTTCGCCAAAAAGTGGACCATGATACTCAGCGTGGCGAACCTGGTGGTACACCCCTTCTTCGTCGGCGGGTTCATCTATTCGGTCCTGATGTCCGGGCGCCCTTTCTACTGGGATGATGAGAGTACCGTTTCCTTGATGCTACCCGACACTTCGAGCACTGCAAGTGCCCTCAACGATCTGGTTGGCGAAGTAGGCAGAAGCTTCCTGTTCGATGGCTGGTCATTGGCGGTGGTTTGGCCGGGGGCGCTGCTGCCACTCTTCGCCCTCATTGGCCTGACGTGGTTTGGCCGGCCTCTCGGGAACCAGCGCGCGGTCACCTGGACGCTCGTGGTTGGAGCGCTCTGTTTGGCCGGCGCTGCTTTGTGGGCGGGGGTTGCCCAGTTCGGCTGGAAAATTTGCTTCTGATCAGGCGCAAAGCGGGCTTCGAGGCATACACGCGGATTTCCCCACCCCCCCCCATGATTAACGTTGTGACACCCCTGCGCCCGAGGCGCAGGGGTGTCACAACTACTCTTCCCTATGGGTGGGGCCAAGCCTTGCTCGCCGCCCTTGCCGGATGGCGGCGTGGCCGGTAAGCTCAATAGAGCGATCGGATTCCAACGGCGATCCCACGGGAACAACGGACCCCGGATCAAGACCCGAAACAACACCTGAAACAACAACGGAGGGAGCATGGCGAGCCTTACCGGCGCCCATTTATTCATCCGGTGCCTGAAGCAAGAGGGCATCGAGAAGGTGTTCACCATCGTCGGCGACACCATTCTGCCCCTGGTGAACGCGGCCGCCGAGGAGGGCATCGAGTTCATCGACACCCGGCACGAGGGCGCCGCCCTGCACATGGCCGACGGCTACGCGCGGATCACCGGCCGGCCCGCGGTGGGAATGTTCACCGGGGGGCCGGGGTTCTCCAACGCCATCTCGGCGCTGCCGGCCGTTTTCACCTCGGAGAGCCCCGTGATCTTCATCGCCGGCTGCGCCAAGCTTCCGGAGAAGGGAATGACCACCTTTCAGGAGATCGACCAGACCGCCATGGCCGCGCCAGTGACCAAGGGCTCCTGGCTGATCCACGACCGGAAGCGCATCCCGGAGTTCGTGGCCACGGCCTTCCGAACGGCCATGTCCGGCCGGCCCGGCCCGGTGCACCTCACGCTGCCGATGGACGTGCAGGAGCAGGAGATCTCCGAGGATGAGCTGCCCCGGTACCTACCCCGGGAGTACCGGAGTCAGGGCCGTTCCCAGGGAGACCCGGCCCTGATCGAGGAGGCGGCGGCCCTGCTGAGCGGGGCCAAGCGGCCGGTGATCATCGCGGGAAATCCGGCTCGTTACTCGGTGGCGGAGGAGCAATTGCAGTCTCTGGCCGAGGCCACCGGCATCCCCGTCTTTACCGTGGAGCAGGCCAGGGGATTGCTGGACGACGAGCATCCCCTGTGTTTCGGCTATGCCGATGGGGCGCTGAATCCGCCGGCCCGCCGTTTTAGCGAGGCCGACGTGGTGCTGCTGCTGGGTAAGCGGCTGGACCACCGTTACCGCTACGGGGATATCTTCAGCCCCGCCGCCCAAATCATCCAGGCCGACCCCTCTCCGGCGGAGATCGGGCGCAACCGGGGCGTTGCCGTGGGGCTGTTGGGAGACCTGGGGGCGCTGGTGGACCAGTTGACCGCCGCCATCAAGCCGGGCTCTCGGGACGGTATCGCGTCCTGGGTGGACCAGCTCCGGGAGGACCGGTCGGCCTGGATGCAAGAGATGCGGGACAAGGCTGGGGGCGAGCCGATGCACCCGATGGACGTGTACTCCAGAGTCGAGCATCTGATCGACCGGGACACGGTTATCGTCTTCGACGGCGGCGACTACGTGCAGTGGGGCCGCGGCTACGTCAAAGCCCGGAGGCCCGGCCACTTCATCCGGCTGGGACCGCTGAGCCACCTGGGAGCCAGCATCCCCTACGGCATGGCCGCCAAGCTGGCCTATCCCGGCAGCAAGGTGCTGGTGTTCATCGGCGACGGGGCCTTCGGCTTCTACGCCATGGAGTACGACACCTGCATGCGCCATAACCTGGCGATAACCACGGTGATGGGGAATGACCACACTTGGGGAATCGACAAGACCTTTCAGCTTGCTTACTTCAACCGGGCCGTGGCCACCGACCTTCGCTCCGTCCGGTACGACAAGCTGGTGGAGACCTTGGGGGGCTACTCGGAGTATGCCGAGACGCCGGAGGAAGTAGCCCCAGCCGTTGAAAGGGCCCTGGCTTCCGGGCGTCCCTCCCTGGTCAACGTGGCGATTCGATCCGAGCCGAGTCCCCTGGCGGCGGCAATGATCGCGAGGCGTGCCGGGCGTTAGAAGCCAGAATAATTTATAGCTGTTCCCTGAGGTGGTTCGACAGGCTCAACACGAACGGGGAAAACCCCTGAATTGGAGAGACCCGTTCGGCCATGTATCTTACATATAGACGTGACAGACCGCTTCGTCCTGGGTCTTGCGGACCGGCGGCTCAGCGGCTGGTGTTGATGACCGCCCGGCGGTGGGTGCCCTCTCCGAGCTTGCGGTCGCCATCGTAGGCTTCCACCCGGAAGGTCAACTTGTTGCGGTCCACCTCGGTTAGCTCCGCGTAAGCGATGATGGTGGCGCCGATGTCGGCCGGGGCCAGGTGCCGGACATCGACATTAAAGCCGACCGAGGTCTGGCCCTCTTCCAGGAACTTGTGCACCGTCGCAATGGAGGCCAGTTCCATCAGCTCAATCATGGCCGGAGTGCTGTACTTGTTCACGTGCCCCGCCACGTTGTGCTCGCAGACCATTGTCTGTTTCTCGCCCTTGATGCCGGGGACTATCTTCGAAGTCACCATTTAGCTGCGCCTCCTGATCGGCTAGGGGTTGCGGTTCTTGTCATCATAACAGATGGCTTGGCGGCACCCACCGGGCTCGCGGGTACCCCGAGACCCTCATCAGGGAGGGCCGGCGGGAACGCTTGCGGCCGCCTCGGCTTCAGGCTTTGCCTTAAAACTGTCATTCCGAGGAGAGAAGCGACGAGGAATCTGGTGAGGGGTTCCTTCATCGGAGCCTAGACCCACTACCCAGACCCCTCGCTTCACTCGGGGTGACATGCTCCAGGGTACTTTTGAGGCAAGGCCCCAGCTTCACGCCTGCCTGTTGAACGCGGCCCGATATTGATATAACATTCACCCCTCAGGAAGCTTCTGCTATGGATACCAAGAGGGACATCCTTTCGGTGACGGACCTGTGTGCCGATGAGACCCGTGGAATTATACGCCGGGCCCGGCATCTGAAGGCGGACGTGTCAGCTCAGCCCCTCCAGGGCAAGAGCATTGCCTTGTTGTTCGAGAAACCCTCGCTGCGCACCCGAGTCAGCTTCCAGGTGGCCATCAGCCAGTTGGGCGGCTACTCCGTCTACCTCGGCCCGGACGATGTGGGCCTTGGCGGCCGCGAGCCGGTGTCCGACATCGCACGAGTGCTCTCCGGCTACGTGGATTGCATCGTCGCCAGGGTCTTCAACCACCAGGACCTCGTGGAATTGGCCCGGTATGCCTCCGTGCCCGTGATCAATGCCCTGTCCGACTGGGAACACCCGTGCCAAACCATGGCCGACCTGCTGACCATGGACGAACACCTGGGCGGACTGGAGGGCGTCAAACTGGCTTTCATCGGCGACGGCAACAACGTGGCCCGAAGCTTGTGCCTGGCCCTTCCGGCGATGGGCGTAGGTTTCACCATGGCCGCGCCGGAGGGATATGAATTGGACGAGACCTCGCTCAAGCTGGCGCGCCGGCGGGCCGAGACAGCGTCGGTGGAGGTGCGAGCGGTGAGGGCCCCGGTCGAGGCAGTCACCTTCGCCGATGTGGTGTATACCGACGTGTGGGCCAGCATGGGGCAGGAAGAGGAAGCAGCACGCCGCCGGCAAGCTTTCCAGGGGTACACGGTTGACCCGGCCCTGCTGGCTCAGGCCAAGGCCGGCGCCATATTCATGCACGATATGCCGGCCCATTACGGCGAAGAGGTGCCGCCGGGAATGCTGGAGCACCCCCAGTCGGTGGCCTATCAACAGGCCCATAATCGCAAACCAGCCCACATGGCTCTCCTGGAGTTTGTCATGGGCGGAGCCGGAGCTTAGTCGTGAACGTCCCTATCGTGGCCATCGTCGGACGGCCCAACGTCGGCAAGTCGTCTCTATTCAACCGGATTCTTGGCCGCCGCCAGGCCATCGTGTCGGAGGTGGCCGGAACCACGCGTGACCGGTTGCTGGCCGAGGCCCAATGGGATGACTATCGCTTCATCCTGGTGGATACGGGGGGCCTGGAAACGAACCCGGAGGGGACCATCCGGGAAAAGGTCCAGGAGCAGGCGGACATGGCCGTGGCCTCGGCCGACGTGATCATTTTCATGACCGACGTGGCCGACGGCCTGACCCCGGCCGATCAGGTGGCGGCCGACCGGCTCCGGCGCACCCAAAAGCCCGTGATATTGGCGGTCAACAAGGTGGACAACGACGCCCGGGAATTCACCGCGTCGGAGTTCTACCAGATAGGGATGGGCGAGCCGTCGCTGATCAGCGCCTACCACAATTACGGTATTTACGAGTTGATGGACCTGGTCCTGGCCAATCTGCCCTACCAGCCCGAGGCGCCGGATGAGGCGGAAGAGACGGAAATGCCATCGCCGGCCACGCTGAAGCTGGCCATCGTGGGACGGACCAATGTTGGCAAGTCCATGCTGCTGAACTCCATCCTGGGGCAGGAGCGGTCCATCGTCAGCCAGGTAGCGGGAACCACACGGGACGCCGTGGACACCAACTTGAACTACCGGGGCAACGACATCGTGTTGATCGATACCGCCGGCATCCGCCGGCCCGGACGCGTCGGGCGCGGCATCGAAAAATACAGTGTAATCCGGGCCGTGAGTGCGGTGAATCGCAGCGATATCACGCTGCTGGTGGTCGACGCCACCGAACTGGCCACGGCCCAGGACGCCCACATATCCGGGCTGGCCTGGGATGTGTGCCGGGGTCTCATCGTGGTGATCAACAAATGGGACCTGATGGAGGAAGAGGGCTCGCTGGAGCGGGAACGCGCCCTGTTCCGCGTGCGGGAACGGCTCCATTTCATGCCCTATGTCCCCATCTGCTTCACCTCCGCGCTGCACGGGACCGGTATCCCCGGGCTGTTGCGGACCGCCCTGGACCTGTGGCAGGAGAGGCTCCGGTTGATCCCAATCCGCCAGTTGCAGTACGTCCTGGCCGACGCTCTCGCCGCCCACTCGCCCCCCACGGTGAAAGGACACGGGCGCAAGAGGCTGCGCATCAACCGTTTGCGGCAGGTTGATGTGAATCCGCCGACGTTCCTCTTTACAGTGGATAACCCGCAACTGGTACACTTCTCGTATCAACGCTACCTGGAGAATCAGTTGCGGACCAATTTTGGCTTCGACCACACTCATCTGAGGCTGGTGTTCAAGAAATGATGCGAAGGCCGTTGCCCCCGCTGTTGTTCGTCTCGGTGGTGCTGCCCCTGCTGACCGCTTTCGTGGTCGTGGCGTTCCTGACTTTGGAAGACGCGCCCGTGGCGGCCCAGTATGCCTCGGTGCTGGTCCTCTCGTATCTTCTTGGCTCGATCCCCTGGGGCTACCTCCTGCTCTTCATGACGCGTGGGGTCGACGTCCGAGAATACGGAAGCGGCCGCACCGGGATGACCAACGTACTTCGCACCGGTGGAGGCAAGCTTGCCGTCGTGGTCCTGGCGCTGGACCTGGGCAAAGGAATATTGGCGGTGCTGCTGGCCCGGGAAGTGATCGGCCCGAACGAGGCCGAAGTGGCGGCCGGCCTGTGCGTGTTGGTGGGCCACAACTGGCCTGTGTTCCTTCAGTTCCGCGGCGGCCGGGGCATCTTGACCGGCCTGGGGGGCCTGTCGATCATGGCCCCGATCCCGGCGGTTTTCGCGGCGGTGGCCTTTGTCTTCGCGACACTGTTCAGCCGGTACGTGTCCCTCGGTTCCATAACCGGAGTGGTCATCGCCTTTCTCTCGGTGCTGGCGATGACCCTGGCGGGGGTGTACTCCACTACCTACACCCTCTACGTGTCCCTGGGCGGGGCCATTATCATCTGGCAGCACCGGGACAACATCCGGCGGATACGCCAGGGCAATGAGCGGCGCTTGGGTCAGCCGGCTGATAAGCTTGTCTGACCGTCGAGCAGACCTCAGGTTACATAGGGGCGATTCGCGAATCGCCCCTATGTCTGCGTGAGAGAATAGGGGATCAAGCGTTGGAAGAGAGGGTAGCGGTAGTCGGCTCCACCACTTGGGGCACCACCTTGGGCATTATCCTGGCGCGGAAGAACATCCCGGTAAGGTTGTGGGCCCGCACTTCGGAGGAGGCCGCCGAGCTTGAAGCCAAGCGCCGAAACACCCGCTTCCTTCCGGACATCGCCTTCCCCGATGGCCTCAGCGTCACCAGCGACGTTCAGGACGCGGTAGCCCCAGCCGGGCTGGTCATCGTCGGCGTGCCCTCCGACCGGCTACGGCAGAACGTTCGAAACATACGCGACGCCATCACACCTGGAACTATCATCCTGAGCGCGACCAAGGGCCTGGAGTTGCCGGCGGGTCAAAGGATGAGCCAGGTCCTGAAAGAGGAGCTTCCCCCTCACCTGCACCCCGGCATCTGCGTGCTGTCCGGCCCCAATCTGGCCAAGGAAATAATCCAGGGGAAGCCGGCGTCCACCGTGATCGCCGGAGAGGACTCGGCCGTCGTCAAGCAGGCCCAGGCCATCCTCATGTCCCGCTATTTCCGAGTCTACACCAGCCGGGACGTCGTCGGGGTGGAACTCGGCGGAGCGCTGAAGAACATCATCGCCCTGGGGGCCGGCATGGTCGACGGCATGGAGGTGGGTGAAAACGCCAAGTCGGCCTTCATCACCCGGGGGCTGGCCGAGATCACCCGCCTGGGGCTTGCCGCCGGCGCCGAACCCCTCACCCTCGCCGGACTGGCCGGGCTTGGCGACCTGATCGCCACCTGCTCCAGCCCGCTGAGCCGCAACCGCCACGTGGGGGACCAGCTGGCCCGGGGCAAGACCTGGCCGGAGATTCAACGGGCCATGGACAACGTGGCCGAAGGGGTCAATTCCACCGGCGCGGCGCTGGCCATGGCCAGCCATTTGGGCGTGGAGATGCCCATTGCCCTGGCCATCAACCGAATCCTCTTCGAAGGGTTGTCACCCCAAGAAGCCGCCACCGAGCTGATGGAGCGCCCGCCCCGCTCTGAGTGGTAGGCCGCTCCGCTTCGCCTAACGCAGCTCGCCGCGGCGGAGGGACGGCGCCCGCTCCAACAGCCACCGGGCCGCCGCCACGCGGTGACACGGCTGGCCCGCCGGCTCGAAGCACAACAGCGTAAACTTCCCTAATCCGGGCGACTCGTCGACCCATTCCCGGAATTTGTCCAGGTCGTGGTAGTCCGTGTCCAATCCCCGGCGGAACTCGCGGGAAAAAGCGGCAAAATCGATCTCTCCGCTCCGGTAGGCCAGAAGCAACTCCTGCCGGGGGTACAGGAATGGGAGCGTTTCCCACTGGACCCGCTTGCCGCGGGGATGCCTCCGAGACACCCGGTAGAGGCGGCCCTCCCAGTCATCGGGAGCGTAATAGCTGGCGGTGTACAGCATGGGCGGCTATCGGTCTTCGACACTGCCAGGTTGGACTAGGGGACGGCCGGTCCCGGAACTCCGGCGGCGGAAGGCCTGGCGTAGCACGAACACCAGCGCGCCCAGGGCGATGATGCTGGCGTAGCTGATGGCTCGGTCCACCAGCACCATCGCCACGGCGGCGCTGCTCGCCAGGCTGGACAGACGCACGGCCAGACCGGAGACCCCCGATTCCACCGCCCCGAGTCCTCCAGGGGTTGGGAACAGGGTCAGCAGGGAGTTGGCCAGGGTCAGGAAAACGATCACGGCCAACCCCAGGTCCAGATCCAGGGCCTGGACCACCAGGTACAATCGCCCCACCTCGGCCAGCCAGCCCAGCAGGCCCAGGACGGTGGCCGGCAGGACCCGGCGGAAGCTGCCCATGGTGCCTTCCTGGAAACGGCGGTAATGCTCGGACAGCCGGTCCGGCAGCTTTCTCAGGGTCCACTCCCTGGCCCAGGTCATCGCCGCCAACACAAAGGCCAGCAGGAATACCAGGACGACGGCCAGCCCCAGCACTGCCCAGGCGGCCCGTCCGGTGTCACTGACCAGAAAGGGCACCGCCGCCGCCAGCATCAGAACAACCAGGATGGCGTCCAGCGTCCGTTCCGCCAGGATGGTGCCGATGGTGCGGGGAAAAGATGCGCCTTGCTCGTCTCGGTACAAATAGGCGCGGTAGGCGTCGCCCAGGCGTAACCACCCCACCGCATTGGCGAACCAGCCAAGCAGCAACAGTTGGCTGCAGTAGAGCACGCCGGGAACCAGCGCGTCGTCGCCCTGAGTGTTGCGGAGAAGGAGCCGCCACCGGGCTCCTCGTAAAATGAAGGTCGAGTAGTGAACCAGAAAGGCCAGGGCCAGGTACCAGGGATTGCCCCCTCTAACCTGCTCCCAGGTTGCCCCCACGTCGACGTCGAAGCGGGTGGCGACGAAAACCAGGAAGGCCCCGGCCAGCGCCAGGGAGATCAGGGTGGGGAAGGAAAAAAACCGTCGCTTTAGATTGGTCGATTCTCCAGGGTTGCCGCCGGAGGGGGCCATTAATCCTCGGTTGAGCCCGCCGGGCAGGACTGGGCCATTTCTAGCGCAGCTCCTTCGGCAGGGTGAAGGCGACATCTTCGTCGACACCATCGAGCTGGATTACCACCTCCGGCGCCAGCGCCCGGATAACGCTCTCCACCAGCACCTCGGGGGTTGAGGCTCCCGAGGTAATGCCCACGTTTTCCTTTCCTTCCAGCCAGGCCGGGTCCAACTCCTCCGGCCCCATGATCAGGTATGACGGGACGCCCTGGGCTTCGGCGACCTCCCGGAGACGGTTGCAGTTGGAGCTGTTCTCGGCGCCGATAACCAGGACAACCTCCACCAGTTCCGCCATCCTGGTCACCGCCATCTGCCGGTTGGTGGTGGCGTAGCAAATGTCGCTGCGGACCACGGCGTCATGAAACCGGTTCCGGATTGCATCGATGGCCTGGGCCGTGTCCCGGACCGAGAGCGTGGTCTGGGTCAACACGGCCACCCGTTCTTCCGGAGGCCAATCCGGGGGCTGGCTTTCCGATTCATCATTGATCAGGGTCATCTCCACCTGGCCCATGGTCCCCCGCACTTCCTGATGGCCCCGGTGCCCCACCAGCAGGACCTTCCTTCCTTCCTGGTGGTACTTCTTGGCCTCGTTGTGGACCCGGGTCACCAGAGGGCACACGGCGTCGATTACCCGCAAGCCGCGCTCTTTGGCCTTTTCGAAGTCTTCGGGCGGGGAGCCGTGGGCGGAGAACACTACCCGGGAGCCGCGAGGTATCTCATCGACGGTCTCGACGGTAATCGCCCCTTTCCGCTCCAGATCGGCGACCACATAGGGGTTGTGGACGATCTGGTGTTTGACGTAGACGGGCGGGCCGTACTTGCGGAGGCAAATCTCCACGACATCGATCGACCGCACCACCCCGGCGCAGAACCCCCGGGGAGAGCTGAGGGTCACTTTCACTGGGCCACTCCTAATGCAGTCAGCCGTCGGCTATCCGCTCTGGTCCGCCATTAAATGCAAATACTTGTACCCGGAGCCGGTATTCAGCAGGACGATCGTCTCGTCGGCCTGCAAGAAACCCTCTTGGACCAGGCGATTGAGCCCCACAACGGTGGCGGCTCCTTCGGGACAGGCGACAACTCCCTCGGCGGCGGCGAGTTCCTGCATGGCTTCCACCATCTCATGGTCCTCCACCGCCAGTGCGGTGCCCGCCGTCTCCCGGATTATCTGAAGGATGAGGTAATCGGCGAAGGGGCCCGGCACCCGGAGGCCGTCGGCCACCGTCGCGGCTTTGGGCCAGGGCTCGGCGGCGGGAGTTCCTTCGTGAAACGCCTTGACGATGGGTTGGCAGCCGACGGCTTGCACCGCGATGAACTTGGGCTGCCGGCCTTCGACCCAGCCCAGCTCCATCAACTCCTGGAATGCCTTGTGCATGCCGATGATGCCGGTTCCGCCGCCGGTGGGATAGACGATGGCATCGGGCAACTTCCAGCCCAGCTGCATGGCGATTTCCAGGCCCATCGTCTTTTTGCCCTCGGCCCGGTAGGGTTCCTTCAGTGTCGAGAGGTCGAAGAGCCCTTGCTCCTTGGCTACCGCCACCGCTATCCGGCCGGCGTCTCCGATCAGCCCGTCAACCAGGTTCATCTCAGAACCGGTGAGAAGGCACTCCTTCTTGTTGGCGTCGGGGACATCCTTCGGCATGAACACTTTGAGCGGCATTCCACCCCGGGCGCAGTAGGCGGCGGCGGCCCCGGCGGCGTTGCCGGCGGAGGGCATCGTGAAACCGGGGGCGCCCAGCTCACCGGCCCGGGAGATGGCTGCCGATATTCCCCGGGCTTTGAAGGTCCCAGTGGGGTTCAGCCCCTCCTCTTTGATGAACAGGTGGTTCAATCCCAGACGCTTCCCCAGGTTCGGCGCCTTCAGCAAGGGGGTCCCCCCTTCGCCCAGGGTGACCACGTTCGCCGGGTCCTCCACCGGTAGCAGCTCGGCGAAGCTCCACATTCCACCGGGCCGGCGCGCCACGGCGTCCCGGTCCACCTCCCGGCCCAATTTGGGCAGGTCATAGCGGGCATACAGCACTTTACCGCAGCAAGGGCTAACCGTGCTCAGGGCGCCGGCGGAATAGGTCTTGCCGCATTGAGTGCATTCCAGGTGGGCCAGATAGCTGGACACGGGCTGGTAACCTCCATTTCTCAGACAGGCGAATAGCCTGGATACGGTGGCGATTATCTCGAAGATATCATACTCTATGTTGGGTACCTCTGGCACGGGGTGGAATCGGTCCCCGGCCAGTTTCCCCCGCTTTTGTGGTCAAACCTCCTATGCTATAATCCGTGGTGCCGCCGACCCGATCACGGAGAGAGACCATGCCGTCCTACCAACACCTGCTGCTGGAAAAAGACCCGGTCGCGCACATTGCCAAACTCACCATCAATCGTCCCGACCGGCGCAACGCCATGAACGATCAGACCACCGATGAGATGTCCGACGCCATCGAAGACGTGGAGGCCGACGACTCCATACGAGTTCTCATTCTCACCGGGACCGGCAATGTGTTCTGCGCCGGCGGCGACCTGCAGGCGCTGCGGGGAGGCAGCGAGCTGGGTACCTGGGCCGCGGACACACCGGATGAAATCCGCCGCAGTTTCCGTCGGGCCCAGCGCCTGATGCTGGGATTACAGCGGATGGAAAAGCCGGTCATCGGCATGATCACCGGCGCCGCCGTGGGCGCGGGTTTCGACTTGGCTGCCGTGTGTGACATTCGGATAGGGTGCCCCCGCTCCCGATTCATGGTAGGCTACGTGCGGTTGGGCCTGTTTCCCGGCTTCGGCGGCACCTGGCTTTACACCCGAACCCTCGGCAGTTTGGGTAAGGCGGCTGAGCTGTTGTTCACCGGCGATTTCATGGAAGCGGATGAGGCGTACCGTGTGGGGTTTCTAAACCGGCTGGTGCCGGAAGAAGACCTGGAAAGCGCAACCATGGAAATGGCCCGTAAGATCGGGGACGGCCCGCCAATCGCCCTCCGGTTGGCCAAGCTGATGCTCTACAAAGGCCTGGACTTCGACCTGGAGACGGCGATGAAGATGGCGGCGGCGGCGGAGACAATTACCTTGACCTCGAAGGACCACGAAGAGGGCATCGCGGCCTTTCGGGAGTCCCGGAAAGCCGTTTACGAGGGCCGATAATGGTTTCGGTGATCGACGACCTCAAAGTATTTACCGGCAACGCCCACCGGCAATTGGCCCAAGACGTTTGCCGGTACCTGGATTTACCTCTGGGCGAGGCTGAGGTGTTCAAGTTCGCCAACGACAACACCTTCGTCCGCATCCAAGAAAACGTCCGTCAGAGGGACGTTTTTATTATTCAGCCCACCTGCTACCCGGTCAACGACAACCTGATGGAACTCCTCATCATGATCGACGCCTGCAAGCGGGCGTCGGCGGGGCGCATAACCGCGGTGGTCCCCTACTACGGTTACGGCCGCACCGATAAGAAGGACCAACCGCGCGTGCCGATAACTGCCCGCCTGGTCGCCGACCTGTTGACCGCGGCCGGCGCCGAGCGGCTGCTGACCGTCGACCTCCACGCCGGACAGATACAGGGCTTCTTCAACATCCCGGTGGACGAGTTGACCGCGCTGCCCATTCTGACCGACTACTTCCAATCCAAAGAGATCAACGACCTGGTGGTGGCGGCGGTGGACATCGGCATCAGCAAACGGGCCAGGGACGTTGCGGAGCGGCTCCACGCTCCCCTGGCAATCATCGAGAAACGCCGATTGGGCAATAACGAGCGCACCGAGACCCTGAACGTCATCGGCGATGTGCGGGGCAAGGTGGCCCTCCTCTTCGACGACGAAGTCGATACCGGAGGCACCATTGTCGCCTCCGCCCGCACCCTGGTGGAACGTGGCGTCAAAGAGGTGTACTGTTGCGTGACCCATCCGGTCCTGTCCCGCGACGCCTCCGATCTCATGGCCCACAGCAATTTCACCGAAGTAGTGGTCTCGGACACCATCCCTCTGCCGGCGGAGAAGCGCAACGGCAAGATCACCGTGTTGTCGGTGGCCCCCCTGTTGGGCGAGGCGATCCATCGCATCCATAAAGGGCTCTCGGTCGGGGAGATGTTCAACTGACTCAGGAGGTAGGTTTCGGCATGTACGATTTGCTGATCAAAGGTGGCACCGTAATCGACCCATCTCAGGGCATCCACGGCGTCAATGATGTGGCGGTGGAGAAAGGCAAGATTGCCCGGGTCGCCTCTAGCATCCCCATCGAGGAGGCCCTCCGGGTGGTCGAGGTTCGCGGGAAGCTGGTTACACCCGGCCTGATCGACCTGCACACCCACGTCTACGACGGGGTGAACAACAATGGCGTGGCGCCCGACCTCGGTGGGGTTCGCGCCGGCGTCACCACCATGGTGGATGCGGGCAGCGCCGGGTGTGACAATATCGGAGGCTTTCCAAGACACATCATTCCCAACAACCACACCGAAGTTATCTGCTTCTTGCATATTTGCCGTACCGGCCTGACCACATCTCCCGACATCTTCAGCCCGGCCAGCATTGACCTGGAGAAGACGATCCAAGTAGCCTCGGAGAACCGCTCGTTTATTTCCGGCATCAAGGCGCGGATGGTGTCGCCGGCGCTGGAGATCATGGGAATGGAGATGCCGCGTCTGGCCAAACAGGCCGCCAAGGAAGCCGGCATCAAGCTCATGGTCCACATCGGGGACACGGAGAAGCGCTATGACGCCAACGTCATCCGCCAACTGCTGCCGATAATGGAGGAAGGGGACATCGTTACCCACTTCTTTACCGCCAACCCGGGTGGGGTGCTGGGCGCCGATGGCAAGCTGGTCCCCGAGGCCAAGGAGGCCAACGACCGGGGAGTGTGGCTGGATACGGCCCACGGCCGGATGAACTTCAGCTTCGACGTGGGCGAGCGGATTCTGGACCAGGGGCTGTCGCCCCACTGCATCAGCACCGACCTGACCCAGCCCGGCCGGCTGCGCACCGTCCACAGCATGACGGAGATGATGAGCCGGTTCCTGGCCATGGGGTTCACCATGGATCAGGTGGTCACCATGTCCACCTTGAATCCCGCCAAAGCGGTCGGCGCGGATGACCGCCTGGGCACCCTGGCCGTTGGCCGGCAGGCCGATATCTCGATACTGGAAGTCAAGGACGGTGAATGGGTGGTCTACGACGTGGTCGGCGACTCCCGGCGGCTGGACAAGGCGTTGGTGCCGGTGATGACCGTCAAGAGGGGTGAGGTGTTCGAAGCCGGCTGGGGCCCCCGCCCCTGGGGTTGGGAGCCGGACCAGTCCTAGAGCCGTTCCCAGTTATTGCCGGCCGCCTCGAATCGGGCGTCGGCCCAATAGACGCACCAAGTAGGGGCGAGGCATTTCTCGCCCCTACTCTTGTCGGCGGACCTGCCTCGAAACCGTCATTACGAGCGAAGCGCCGGGTGACATGTTCCAGCGTACTCCAGAGGCAAAGCTGCTGGGAGCCGACGCGGGGTTGGCCACAGGAGGCAACAGAGGCATTAGCTCCTAATTAAATCTCTGTGCCTCTGTGTCTCTGTGGTCATTTCCCCGTGAAGCGCTTTTGGAGCACGCGGTTCAGGAAACCGTCTTGCCGGCGGGTCGCTTCTTCCCACGGAAGGGCCGGGTCAGCCGGCGAAGCTTGGCGGAAAGCCGGAACCTGGGCCGGATGCTGTGGGCGATGAGGGGCGCCACCTGCCGGTTGCCCGCTACCAGGGGAGCCACCCAGCGCCTCAATTCCTTCATGCTTGGCGAACGTGTCTCCCAGCTGGGCACCAGGCATTCCAGGGGATTCCACCGTTTCTCGCCGGGCAGTCGCGCCATCACGGTTCCCTGGGCCTCCGTGACCGCCAGCACCCCCGCCGCCACGTCCCAGAGGTGGGGAGAGCCTTGAATCGAGTATTGCAGCACGCCGGAGGCAGTCATCGCCAACTCATAGGCGGAGCTGCCGGTGGTCCGTGGCTCTCCTCCGTTGGAGTGGCCGCTCCCAGTTAATCTGCCGGCGAACTTGGAGGTGTGGGCGAAGGAGCCCGGCAGGCCGACGAGGCGGTTGTTTACCGGTTCTTTCGACTGGTAAACGGTAACCGGTTCCCCGTCGGCGAAGCAGCCGCCGCCCCGGCGGCAGTGCATGACGAACCCGCCGCCCGGCTTGGGCCAGGGGATGTAGAGCGCACCCGCCAGGGGCCGGCCCCGGTAAAGGACGCCGATTGACGACGCGTACACCGGAAGCCCGTTGATGAAGTTGGTGGTCCCGTCCAGGGGGTCGAGTACCCAGAGGTAGTCGGGGCAGGCCGTGTCGGACGCGCCGGCGTCCTCCTCCCCAAGGATGCCGTGGTCCGGAAACCGCTGGGCTATCTCCGCCACGAGAAACTCCTGGCAGGTGGTGTCGGCAGCGGTCACCGGGTCCCGGTGAGCCTTGTCTTTGTACTCGATGGAGATCTGGCGTCCGAAGTGGGCGGAGAGGATTTCCCCGGCTCCCTCGGCCAGCCGCACGGCGAAGGTCTCGATCTCCTGGGCCAGCGTGTCAGCGGGGAACGCCACTGCTGCTTCCTCTTGTTTCAGCCATCGTGGGAAGATTCTTTGGGTAGAGCGAGGGGAACCCTTTCTTGCAGTAAAGGGTTCGCCGGAGGCGCCTTTCTTGGGGTTTTCCAGCAGGGATTATGGCCCGGCGGCGGCCTGTAAGGCCTCCAGGTGCCCGGTCCAGTGCCGGGCGATGGTGCGCATCCGGTCTTTGCCGGTGGGGGCTGAGCCGTCGGCCCGGTACATCAGCACCGCGTCGGGGTTTGGCAGGGCCCGGATCGCTTTGATCAATTCTTGATGTGACTGTTTGAGTTGAGCGACGATGTCGGCGAGGGTTGAACCGGCGGTCTTTCCGACGGCGTCCTCATTGATCGCGTCGACGGAGATCGTGTGGTAGAGTGCGGGCCCGCCCTGGCCCACGGCCAAAGCAGCTTCGGTGGTGGCCCGGTGCCAGAAAAGCATGTGGGCCGCCACCTCCCACACCCCCCAGCGATCGACGCGGGCCGATGACTGGGCCCCGGGACCCTCGAAGTACTGAAGTGTCTTCTGCACCACCTGATTCGCCAGGTCGATTAGCTGATCAATCGTTTCGGACTCGGCCATTTAGGTGCCCTCCTCATCGCAGTCTGGCGGCGAACCTCCCAGCGACGCCCGCGGTTGGAGCAGTTTCACCGGGGTTATTGCCGGGGTATTGATTGGAACTATTTGCTCCGGAACGGCGGCGCTGGGCTGGGGACAACCCAGTATAACATGGGCTGTCGGCGTCGCCGTTGCCGAACGTCTTGCCTGTCCGGAGGGAGCGGCAGCTTGCCCGGAGGCGCCGGGTCCGCCGTGACTTCCGCGAAATATGAAATAGCTCAATTCGTTATGGGGTTGGCGCATGTCAGTTGATTCCGCGCCCAAGATGCGAATTGAGGGAATGTTCGGCGGGTCAAGGCTCCGATGGAGGGACCCCGCGCCGGATTCCTCGTCGCTTCGCTCCTCGGAATGAAATTTCTTGGACAAGCCCATCTTCAGGCGAGGGGTTCGGCAGGGGCGAACAGAAGTAGGGGCGGGTTTCATACCCGCCCCTTTTGATTGCGTCCAGGTTATGCGCTCAGGTTATGCGGCCGGTTTGAAGTACGGGATGGTGACCTGCTCGGTGGCCCGGACGAAGGTCACCTCCACCGGCATGCCGATCTTCACGTCCTTCGGGTTGCAATCGACGATGTTGGTGAACATCTTCACCCCTTCATCCAGCTCCACCAGGGCCAGGACGTAGGGCACTTCTTCGGCGAAACCCGGCGTCCGGTTCTGGTAGGTAACCGTATAGGTCCAGACGGTGCCTTTGCCGCTAGCCTCGAACCACTTGATATCGCTGGACCAACAGTGAGCGCAGATTCCACGGGGATAGAACTGGAACTCGCCGCAGCGATCGCACTTCTGGATAATCAGGCGTCCCTGACGGCAGGAGTCCCAGTATGGCTTGGTCTCGCCAACGATGGTCGGCAGCGGCTTCTTCCATTCAGGCATGGTCTAATCCCTCCCCAGAATCACTGTTCCGCCGCTGTGCCGGGTCGCCAGGGTGCCACCCGTTCCGTGGCATAGGGCGACCCGGCAGTTGGGGACTTGGCGTGGCGTCCCCTCGAACTGGTTGCGGAGTTGCCGCGTCGCCTCCAACAGCAAGAAGATGCCTCGCATTCCCGGGTGGTTGGACGAGAGGCCGCCTCCATCGGTGTTGATGGGCAGCTCCCCGCCGACCTCCAGCCGGCCGCCGGATACGAATGCGCCGCCCTCACCCTTCTGGCAGAAACCCAGGTCCTCCAACGTTTCGATTACCGTGATGGTGAACGAGTCGTAGACCATGGCCATGTCGATGTCCTGATGGGTCACCCCGGCCATGGCGAAGGCCGGCTCGTGGCTCTGCTTCGCGGCGATGTACATCAGGTCTCGCTTGCCCGCCCCCTGGTGGGCCAGCGCTTCACCCGTGCCCAGCACCCATACCGGCTTGTGCCGGCAGCCCCGGGCGACCTCCGGCGAGGCCACTACCACCGCGCCTCCGCCGTCGCTGATCAAGCAACAATCCGGGAGGTGCAGAGGAGACGATATCACCCTGGAGTTGACCACGTCCGCGACGGTGATTGGGTCGCGGAACATCGCCTCCGGGTTCATGGAGGCGTGCTTGCGTATCGAGACGGCCACCTCGGCCAGTTGCTCCGAGGTGGTCCCATACAGGTGCATGTGCCGCTGGGCGATCATGGCGTACATGCCCACCGTGGTCAACCCGTACAGCTCTTCAAAGCTATCCGGCGACGGCTCAAGCTTGGGGTGGCCGAACCGGGCCACACCGCCGGTGCCCACCGAGACGCCGCCCGACCGGGCCTGGGAGCTGTAGGTGATGACGGCGCAGTTGATGCGCCCGCTGGCGATGGCGTTCAAAGCGTGGGCCAGATGGAACTCGAAGGAGCCGCCACCGACGGTGGTGTTGTCCACGAACTTTGGGTAGAGGTTCAGGTAGTCGGCCAGGTTCATCCCGGTGTTGCGGCCGGCCGAGTGGGCGACGAGCAGGCCGTCAACATCTTTCTTCTCCAGGCCCGCGTCCTCCAGCGCCTTGATGACGCTCTCCCCCTTGATCTGTAGCTCACTCTTGTCGGGCGCGTAGCGGGTGACGTGCTCGTGAATGCCGACGATGGCGGCGGCGCGCCTGAGATCCACCATATTTGAGGTACCTCCGTACCAGATTGTCGCCGAGGGAGTTCGCCCTTTCTTATCTCAGAGCATCCATGGAAGGGGAGGCTCGGCATGGGTGCTGAACGCCGGCAGCGGAGCGCTGACCGCTGATCATCATGGCCACCTGGAGCGGCATTATCATAGGTGCGGGGCTGGAGGGTGTCAAGGGCCGGTGCATCCGGCGGTCTCGGGCTGGGGGCCTCTTCCTAATCCCCGGGATACCGGATATAGTTGGGTGCGAGGCATGCCTCCCTCACCCGGAGTCAAAACAGGGCATGCTGGTGGCGGCCAATAATTTCAGGAGGCTTCATGCTGGCGTTTTTGGGAGGCACCGGACCGGAAGGCAGGGGACTCGCCTTGCGGCTAGCCCTGGCAGGGCAGCAGGCGATCATCGGGTCTCGAGACGCCGGCCGGGCCGCCAAAGTGGCGGAGGAGCTGCTTCAGCTCGCCCCCGGAGCCCGCATCGGGGGAGCCACCAACGCCGATGCCGCGGCCCGGGCCGACGTGGTCTTCTTGACTTTTCCCTACGAAGGGCAGCGTACGGTGCTGGAGCAGTTGCGGGAGTCCCTTGACGGCAAGGTGGTGGTTAACGTCATCGCCCCCATGCTCTTCGAGCGAGGCCGGGGCGCCAGCGCCGTGGCGGTGCCGGCGGGCTCCGCTGCCCAGGAGGCGCAGGAGATATTGCCCGGCTCCCTGGTCGCCGCCGCTTTTCAAAACGTCAGCGCCGAGGACCTGCAGAAGCCGGAGATTATGCTGGAGGGGGATGTGATCGTCTGCTCTGGCCATCGGGAAGCCAAAACCCTGGTGATGGACCTGACGCGGGAGATCAAGAACCTGCGCCCGGTGAACGGAGGCGGCCTGGCCAACGCAAAATACGTGGAGCAGCTAACCCCCCTGCTGGTTAACATCAACCGGATACACAAGATCCACGCCGGCATCAAGATAGTCGGACTCTAGGGAAAAGTTCTTTAGGAGGGGTCTGGGGGACCCTTTCTTGGAAGAAAGGGTCCCCCAGCGTTCCAGCATTCAGGAGTTGATCGTTAAAGCCAGCTTTCTTCTTCGTCTTCCTCCGGCTCCCGGAACGTATACCCCAATCCTTCAAGCTCGGCCCGGAGCCGCCCAGAAAACTCCTCGATGGTGCCGCTCTCCGGCACGGTGATTTCAATCTTGCCGTCCGCGGTCCGGCCGATGGAGCCGGGGTCTTCCTTGGACAGTTCCACGCTGACAGACTCCCGGTGGATGCCCAAGGTATCGGTCACCGAGAAGATGACCTCCATGTCTCCCATGTCGATTATTCCTTCGGCCATAGCTGGCACCCCTTTTGACCCTAGAAGTGTGGGAAGGCATTGATCCTGAACCAAGTATACAGTCGCCGGTCGCGGACCCTGGTTCCCGGCCGGAATGGATTTCAATTTTTCCTTGATGCATGTATATTTCCTGAAAGGGTTGCGACGGCACGGCGGCATTGTGTCCCGAGGCTGCGGAAGGGCCGGGCCGCTCGCCTGACCCCTGGAATGCAACGTCACGTATAAGAATGTAACGTTACGGACAAGGTTGAGGCTCTGATACCGGGCGGCCGGCCGGCCGCCCCTACTGAGGTTTGCTAGTTATGCGACAGAGCGCCGACGTGGTCATCATTGGCGGTGGGGTTATGGGGTGCAGCATGCTGTATAACCTGGCCCGGTTGGGAGTCACCAACTCCCTGCTGGTGGAACGGGACGTGCTGGGGTCCGGCTCCACCGGCCGCTCCCAGGCCATCTGCCGGATGCACTACTCCAATCCGGTGACGGCCTCGATGGCCTGGGAGAGCCTCAAGGTCTTTACCAACTTCGACGACGCCGTCGGCGGCAGCTCGGGGTTCGTCAAGACCGGGTATCTGGTCATAGTCGAGGATGTCGATCGGCCTGGGCTCGAACGAAATGTGGCGATGCAGCAGGAGCTGGGCATCAATACCAGCCAGGTCACTGCCGCCGATCTGAGAGAGCTGGCCCCGATGCTCGCCGTCGATGAGACGGAAGCCCTGGCCTGGGAGCCGGAGTCGGGATATGCCGACCCGTACATGTTGACCACATCCTACGCGGCGCGAGCCCGTGATATGGGCGCGGAAATCATGTTGCGGGCCCCGGCTCAGATGATAGAAGTGTCGGGGGACCGGGTCCGCGCGGTGGTGACCGATCAGGGCAGGGTGGAGACACCGATCGCCGTGGTGGCCGCCGGCCCCTGGTCCAAGATAGAACTGGCCAAAGTGGGGGTCGACGTGCCTCTGGTTCCGGTCCGCCACCAGGTGGCACTGCTCACCCGGCCGCTGGACCGGATACCCGATCACCCTATCGTCGGAGACATCGCCCAATCCTTATCGTTCCGGCCTGACGGCTCTTCCATGACCATGCTGGGGGTTGGCGAGGACGAGGTGGCAGACGTCGATAGCTACAACCAGGGTGTGGAGATGTCGGGCATCGCCGATGCGCTGGGCCGGATGGCCCGCAGAATGCCCGGAATGGCCGATTCATACGTCCGTGGCGGCTGGGCCGGCCTCTTCACCACCACCCCGGACTGGCACCCCATCCTGGACCGGGTCCCAGGCATCGAAGGGCTGTACTGCGCCGTGGGGTTCAGCGGGCACGGGTTCAAATTGTCACCCATGATCGGCTTGGCCATGGCCGAGTTGATCGCCCAGGGGCGGGCCACGTCCATCGACATTTCGCCGCTACGCTTCACCCGGTTCGCTGAGGGGGACCTGCTTTCCTCCAGCTTCAGGTACCGGGTGCTTGCCTGACGCCGCCGGCCTGACGCCATTGCACAGAGGAACGGGACCGGAGCACCAGCGATGCTGAGAGGTGGCCGCAGGGTGCTGCTGGCCGTTTTCCTGGGCCTCTTGGTGCTGGCCGCCGGAAACGGCGATTACCGGCCCTCGGCGTTGGACCTGGCGGTAGCGCCCTACCGGTACAGCCTGGTCCGCTGGGAGCTGTCCCACTTCCTGGAAAAATGGGTCAACAAGCTGGAGGACCTGCTGCCCTGGGCCTCGACGCCGTCGCGTGAGGACCGAATCGCCCGGGCGGTGGAGTTCTTTGACCTGGGCGAAACGTTGCGGGGCCTGGAGCACCGGCTCCGGTTCCCCGAGTCGAACGCCGGGAGTCCGTCGCCGGAGGATCAGGGCCGGCCTCTCCGGGCCGAGATTGAGGAAATCAGAGAGCGGCGACGCCACCTGCGGGAGGGTGTGGAGGAGACGATAGAGGGCGAGATCAGCGCCGTGCTCGCCACGGAAGGGTTCGCCTCCCGGATCGGCCTCATCTTTCCGCCGGTGGACACCGTCTTTTCCGGGTCTCCCGGGGCGCTGATACTGTCGCCGAGGGACCGGATCGAGCGGCAGTTGACGGTCTTGCTGATTCCCGGCCTGGACGACGACGTCCGGGAACAGATCGAGGAGCAGATCTTCCAAGGGGAAAACATGGCGGCCCTGGTGGCAAGCACCGGCGGTGTGGCCACCTACCCCAGCGTGGTTTCCGATTCCGGCAGTCTCCACCATGCCGTGGTGACCACCGCTCACGAATGGCTCCACCATTGGTTCTTCTTCCAACCGCTGGGGCAGCACTTCTGGGACAGCTCCCAAATGACCACCCTGAACGAGACGGCAGCGACACTGGGCGGCCGGGCGATCGGGGACCGGGCCTTCACGGCCATGACCGGGGAGCGGATAAACCGCGATCCGCCACCGGAGCCCGTGGCCCCGGACCCCGAGGCCTTCGACTTCAATGCCGCCATGCGCGAGACCCGGGTGAAGACCGAGGAGCTGCTGGCCGAAGGCAACATCGAGGAGGCGGAGGCGTATATGGAGGAGCGACGCCGGTTCCTGGCGGACAACGGCAGCTTCATTCGGAAGATCAACCAGGCCTTCTTCGCCTTTCACGGGTCCTACGCCACCAGCGCGGCGTCGATCAGCCCCATAGACGCTCAACTGAGGGAGCTTCAGGACCGCAGTGGCTCCCTGGAGGGCTTCATCAAGTCCGTCGGCCGGTTCGGCAGCTACCAGGAGTTCCTGGACCACCTGGAACAGCCTCAGGCGGGGCAAGGCCGGGCGGCGGGGGACCAGGGCGCCGGCATCGAAGACCCGGCCGGCAGGCCCGAGACCTTGGCCTCCGCACCCTGACGGCTTCTTGACCGGTCAGCGCTCGTCCTCGGCCCAGAATTCCTCCGGCCGCTTGTTATACTTCCCATAGCTCAGCACATCGTCGAACCACAGCCAGAACCGGTTCAGCCACCGCCAGCGCCAGTGTTTGATGGAGATGCGAGCCGCCACGTGCACCCAGTGGGTGGACTTGGTCCAAGGGCAGGTCCGGGTGCAATTGGAGCAGGTGGTGCCGACCCGGTTCTGGTACCCCATGCACTTCTTCGCGTCGACCATCCACTGGAGGACCCCGGTGGTGTTGCACTCGTTGTTTGGCTGATAGCTTCGCTCGCCCGTCGGAATGGCCCCGGCACCGCACTTCCGGGTGCATTTCAGACAGATATCGCAGAACTCGGTGATGCCGAAGTCCCGGGCGCCGTCGGGCTCCAGCGGCAGGTCGGTGATGACTTTGGATATCCGCAGGCGGGACCCAATCTTGGGGTTGATCAGGTTGCTGTGCCGGCCCACCTGACCGAGCCCCGCGTCGACGGCCAGGGGGATGCTCAGCGCCACGTCGTTGCCGCAAGGGATTGCGTGGTACCCCAGGCCTCGAATAAACTCGGCCAGCATCCAAACGGTTGGCGCCAGCCTGGTATAGGCCATGGTGCTGAACGCCTCCGTGAGGAGGGTCGGCGCGTACTCCGCGCCCTTGGAGCCCCCGGGCCATTCGTGCAGCATCACCACCACGTACTGCATCTCCTTTGGAATGACGCGAGTCCCATCTTCCAGAAGAGTGGGCGCATCGTACTGTTCCAGGCCGGGCTCGTCGGAGAACTTGATGGGGTACTGTTTCATCGCCTTCTTGTCGAAGTAATGGGAGTACACCCAACGCCGGTCCAGCCTGGCAATACCGGCCTGGTTCGCGCCGAACACCCTGGCGGCCTTACGCACGACCTTGGATGCCTCTTTGGTGGGAGCCTCCCAGCGCTGCCCTGGCGCGGGTCCCAACTGGGACTGCCAGGCGGTGGAGGGCTGATCCGGCTCATTCTTCGAGAACCTCAGCAGATTGAGGAAGGAATCTGCCGCGGCGTCCAGGCTCCAGGCGGGCCGGTCGTAGCCGCTCCGCCCCTTTTCAACAAGCAGGTGCTGCTTGGTTTTTAGCTTGGCGCGTTCCGCGAAAGCCACCGGATCATAGAGCGCCTGGGTGCCCATATTGTTCATCTGGTTGAACCTTACGTACGAGCTTTGCACCTCGTACATTTCGGCAGCCGTGACAAAGCCGTTTGGGCTCGGGTTCTCTGGTTGTTGCACCTTAGGGGCCGGCCGCTGCTTGATCTTCATGCCGTAAGAACTCCAATGGGCGCCAAATTATCGGTCGCCGCTCCGGATACCGGATCAGGGACGTACAAATCTCTGGCCTCTCTACCCTCCAAGGCCACGGTTGCCTCCGCTAGTTTAGTGCCGTGTAATTGGCTTGTCACCCAGCCGGTAATCCCGGCGGCGCTTCTCTGGATTCCGGCCTTCGCCGGAATGACGGGAGCGGATGGGACTACCGCCCAGTTTCGCCGATTTAGATTCATTGCACAAAATACGCTAATCCCTGGTTTCGGTCACGGCCGTTAAGCTCATCCGTTGTCCCAGAGCCTGTCGAAGGGCGCCGCGCCGGTGGTTCGACAGGCTCACCACGAACGGTCGAATTTCGTCGCGGTTCGTTCTCCCGGCATCGCCCGGAGGGGCGTAACGGCGCTCACCGCGAACGGCGCCGGTGGAGCCGATTATCACGAGACAGCCGGCTAGCCGTCCCCCAGGTGTCTGATCTCCCGCAGGAACTCCGCGCCGGCGAGTGCGACAAGGTCCGACAGGCCCAGGTCGAACTTCTTGACCCCCAACTCGTATCGACGTTTGGTTGCCTCGCGATCGAACACCACGCTGAGGCTGACATCCACGCCCGCCTTGACGATCTCCACGATCATGGCGTCCATGGTCCGGTCGACCTCTGCCTGGTCCGGCATGCCCATGGACTGCCACAAGTCCCTGGGGCCGATCTGAATACAGTCGATACCCGGCACGGCGAGAATCTCCGACAGATTCTGAACCGCCTCGACCTCCTCCAGTTGGCACAGGACGAACACCTCCCGGTTGGCCATCTCGGTGTATTCGCGTCCGATGACGTCCAGCCCAAACCACGCCCCCCGGCCCTTTTCGTACACGGTACGCGAACCCTCGGGGTAGAACCGGCAGGCCTGGACCACGGCGCGGGCGTCCACGGCCGTGTTGATTCGAGGGATATGGACCCCGGCGGCGCCCACGTCCAGGTAGCGTAGTATTTGATCCTCTGAGAACGCCATCCGGATTATGACCGGGATGTTGAAGGCGTCTCCGGCCCGAATGAGGTTCTCCACCTCCCGCTCGTCCATGGGCAGATGCTCGCAGTCGATGGTCACGTAGTCATATTCCAACGCCCCAAACAGCTCGACCATCTCGGGACAATACGAACCGAGTCTCCCACCCACCACAATCTGGTTCTCTTTGAGCTTTGCCTTCATGCTATTGCTGCGTATTCTCATCATCACCCCTTGTGAGTTGCTCTTCGGCCGCTTGACCGAGCGGCAGGAACGCGACTTGCCGTCGGCCGCGGGTCAACAGTCTACAGGTACCGGCCGGCCCGGGCGCCGTCCAGCACCGCGTGGAATATCCGGCGCGGGGCCAGGCAGTCACCGGCCAAATGGAGTTCCTTGACCCGGCCTTTCAGCGCCCTCGCAAGCTGGGTATTGGCGCGGCTGCCGCACGCCAGCACGACCGTTTCTATGCCCTCTATCCGGCGCTCTCGCCTGGTCAAGGTGTTCCGGACCACGATGCTTTCCTCTCCTATCGCTTTGAGCCCAGTCAAGGGCGAGAGGGTAACTCCCTTTTCCAAGAGCCGCTTGGTCAGCAGGTACTTGGTGGCATCCTCGATACCCTGACCCACGGTCAGCAATTCCGAAATCAGTTCCACGTCTTTACCCTGGTCCGCCAGGAACTCGGCAATCGATGGGGCGGGCAGATGGTCCTCGACGCCTCCGACAACCAGCACCTTCTGCCCAACCTGGGCCTCCCCCTGGAGGACCTGCATGGAGGTCACCACCCGTGCGTCATCCACGCCGGGAACCGGAGGAACATAGGGCTCGGCGCCGGTGGCCAGCACCACGGCGTCGGGAGCAAGCTCGGCCACCAATTCCGGGGTTATCTCTTCGCCCAGTAGTAGCTCCACTCCCAGTTTCTTGAGTTGAGAGTGGAGATAGACAATCATATCTCCCAGTTGCCGGCGGTTGGGGTCACGAGCGATGATGCTAACCTTGCCGCCGAGTTCGGTCCGGCGCTCACTCAGCAGGACACGGTGTCCCCTGAGGGCGGCCAGCCGGGCCGCCTCCATCCCCGCCGGGCCGCCTCCCACGATGAGGACGAGCTTCTTGGCCCGAGCCGGCGCAAAATCCATCTCCTCTTCCCGGCCCGCCGCCGCGTTCACCGCGCACATCACCGGCCGTCGCCGCCCCACGTAATGGCATTCGTTGGTGACGATGCAGGTCCTGATGTCCTCGAGCCTGCCCTCCCTGGCCTTGTTGGCAAATTCTGGGTCGGCGATGAAGGCCCGGGCCATCCCCACCATGTCGGCGGAGCCTTCGGCGATGATGCCCTCGGCGAGCGACGGGTCGTTGATCCTGCCGGCCACGATTACCGGAATGTCCACCACCGCCTTGATCGCGGCGGCCATGGGAACGTTGGGGCCGGGCGGCACGTAGGACGGGCTCGTGTAGGCCAGCTTTAGCCCATCCTTGGTGAGTCCCATATGAGTTCCGCCGCTGATATTTATGAAATCGATGTGCTGGTTCAACCGCCGGGCGAGCCCTTTCACGTCCTCCAGCGTCAGGCCGCCTTCGAAGCGCTCGTCGCCGGTGATGCGCACCCCCACCGGGAAGCTTGGGCCCACCAGTTCCCTGGTGGCCTCCAGCATCTCCAACAGGAAGCGGAGCCGGTTGTCCGGGTTGCCCCCGTATCGGTCGTTGCGCCGGTTGGTATGGGGCGATAGGAACTGGTTTACCAGATACCCGTGAGCCGCGCCGATCTCCACGCCGTCCAGGCCCGCTTCCTTGATCCTCCTGGCGCCATGGGCGAATACCCGGACCAGCTCCGCGATCTCCTCTGCCTCCAACTCGTGAGGCACTTCCAGGTCGTACTCGTCGATCACCTCGGAGGGTCCCATAGCCAGACGCAGGGCGCCCGCATGCTGGATCGCGATCCCCAGGTGGAGCACCTGCCCAACGCAGACGGCGCCATGGCGGTGCACCGCTTCGGCCCGCCTTCGAAACACCGGAATCAGCGCATCATCGTAGTGACGGATGCCCTCAGGCGTGGCCGGATTGAGGGGCACTACGTCGGGATCCGACGCATGGCCGGGGACGAACCGCCCCGGACCCACCGAGTAATGGTGCACTCCCTCGCCCGAATTGATCCCGATCAGCCCCACTCCCCCACGGGCCCGCTCCTCCAGATAGCGGAGGTTTCTGCCTTCCGACAGGCGGGTGTGATGGGTGGTCATCATCAACCGGTTGCGCACCAGCAGGGAACCGAGATTGATGGGCTGAAAGAGATGCTTGAAATCGGACATCTTGTTGCACGCTCTACTTCGCCAGGGCGACGAGACTACCGCACTATCAATGCCAAAATTCAGGATCAGGATTCGGGCGTCGCAAAAACTCGCCTCCCCAACGGTGATGATTCTATGGACCCACCCATATCGTGTCAATCGCGGCGTCTCTCCTCTGGGCCGGACCTGGTTCGCTCCGACGTGGATGCTCGCCCGCGCCGGTACGACACCCTCCTCTGTGAGTTGCTCCGGAGAGGCCGGAAAATTACCTGAAAGTTCGGCCGGAATGCCGGGGATACCATCCCATCCGGGCATGTGCTACTATTCCGGTTGCGCCAGTACTCGAATGGGGATGTCGCCGTTTACCGTCGGCCAAGGGAACACCACGTCCGCAAAAACGGGCGCAAGAACGGCCGTTTTCCCCACATCACCGGATAATCCGGGGCGCGCCTTATGGGCAACGCGCCTCTGTACGATCACTCCAATATCCACTTGAGATACGGGATGAACCACGGGTCCTCCGATGCAGGCCCATTCATCCAACTGGAGGGCGTTCATGGCCGATCAAGCGCTGGCCGGCGTACGAGTGCTGGACCTTACCCAGGGCGTGGCGGGTCCTTTCTGTACCCGGCTGCTGGCCGACTACGGGGCCGAAGTGGTGAAGGTGGAGGCCCCCGGCGAGGGCGACAAGACCCGTCACCTGGGCCCTTTTCCCGGAGATATCCCGAACCGGGAAAAAAGCGGCTCCTTCTGGTACCTGAACTTCAACAAGAAAGGCATCACCCTGGACCTCGAGGACCCGGAGGACGTTCAGAGCTTGAGGTGCCTGGCCGGCGAGGTGGACCTGCTGGTCGAGAGCTTCCGGCCCGGGGTCCTGGCCCGGTTTGGGCTGGACCTTGGGGGGCTGCAGAAGGCGAACCCGGGCCTGGTGGTGACCTCCATCACCGACTTCGGCCAGACCGGACCCTACCGCGACTACCGGGCCTGCCAGCTGGTACTCAGCGCCCTGGGAGGGCTGCTCTGCAACAACGGGTACCCGGAGCGGCCCCCGGTGCAAACCGCCGGCTGGCTCTGCGACTACGTGGTGGGCACATTGGCAACCGCGGGAGCCCTGGCCGCCCTCTACCATCGGAACCGGGGCGGACAGGGGCAACACGTGGACATTTCCGCGATGGACTGCATCGCCGCCATAGTGGGGCGGCAGGTCACGGAGCTTTCCCTCACCGGCCAGCAGGAGGGCCGGCGCGGCTCTGGCTTCCAGCTCATCCCCTGCCCCGACGGTTACATTGGCGTCAACATCCTGAACTTCCGCCACTGGGAGAATTTTTGCCGGATTATCGGGGCTCCCGACCTGGCTCAGGACCCCCGCTTCGAGATCAGCCTGGGACGCCAGCGCCACGCCAAGGAGTTGCACCAGCGGATCTTCCAGGCCCTGGAAGGCCGCACGCGGGCGGAGCTTTTCGCCCAGGGACAGGACCAGGGTGTCCCCATGGGGCTGGTGGCCACTCCCGAAGAGATCCTGGATTTCCCTCAGCATAAGGAGCGTGGCTTCTTCGTGAAGATGGCGCAGCCCGGAGCAGACAGCCTGCTGGTCCCTGGGGCCCCATTCCGGCCCTCGGCCACGCCGTGGAGGATGTCGTGTCTCGCTCCCACCCTGGGCCAACACAATGGGGACCTCCGGGATAGCAGCCTGTTCTCTCCCCGGCGAGGCCCTGCGGCGGCCCCGGCGCCTCCGGGCCGGCTGCCCCTCGAAGGCATCCGTATCCTGGACTGCACCCACTGGGTGGCGGGTCCCTCGGCCACCCAGTACCTGGCCGCGCTGGGGGCCGAGGTGATCAAGGTGGAGTCGGTGCAGCACTTCGACGGGGCGCGAACCTCCGTGTACCAGATGGAGGGGATGGCCTACGAACAGTCGGCCAGCTACATCTTCCGCAACCGTAACAAGAAGGGGATAACCCTGAACCTCGCGGACCCCAGCGGACAGGAGCTCTTCCGGGGGCTGGTGCGGGAGTGCGACGTGGTGACCGAGAACTACACCCCGAACGTGATGCCCCGCTTCGGCTTGAGCTATCAGGACCTGAGGCCCCAGAACCCCACGATGGTGATGCTATCCATGTCCGGATACGGCGCCAGCGGGCCTTGGAGCCGCTACCCGGCGTTCGCCAGCACCTTTGCCCAGATGTCCGGAATCTACCATCTGTCCGGCTATCCGGATTACCTGCCGACACCCCTCGGTGGAGGTGGCGTGGACCCCATCAACGGGATCATGGGCACGGTGGCCGTGCTGGTGGGCCTGCTCCACCGGCAGCGTACCGGCCAGGGGCAGCACGTGGACTTTAGCCAGCTCGAGGCCATCACCACCATGCTGGGAGACTCGTTCCTGGACGTGGGGCTCAATGGACGGGTGCCGATGCGGCAGGGAAACCGCCACCCCAGGGCGGCCCCCTACGGGTGCTACCCCTGCCAGGGCGAGGACTCCTGGGTCACCATTGCCGTGTTCACCGACGACGAGTGGCGGCAGCTTTGTCGCGTCATGGGAACGCGCGAGCTGGCGGGCCAGGAGCGGTTTGCCAGCCTGGAAGCGCGGCTGGCCCATCAGGACGAGCTTGACGAGCTGGTAGGCAAGTGGACGGCGGAGCGCGAAGGCTACGAGGTCACGCGAGTGCTCCAGGAAGTTGGCGTAGCATCCGGCCCCGTTCTGCCGCCCGCGTTGCTTCCGAAAGACCCGCACCTGGAGGCAGGAGGATTGTTCGAGGAAGTGGAGCGGGCCTGGGTGGGCAAACTTCCCTACACCAAAGTTCCCATCCGCTTCTCCGCAACGCCCCTCGGCCCGTCGGCCCCCGCGCCATGCCTGGGAGAGCACAACGGCCCGGTGCTGGGGAGCCTGGTGGGGTTGGAGGAGGGAGAGCTTCAGGACCTGGAAGCGCGCCAGATTATCGGCACCGAACCCCTGACGGTGCGGGTCTGAGCGCCGGCGAGGATTGCGAGGAAATCCCCCTCGGTCCCCTTTTGCAAAGGGGGATGCACGGTGGCCCTGGTCTCATGGGCCTCACGTTGGCAAGGATTGCGAGGAGGCCCTCCACGGTCCCCCTTTGTTAAAGGGGGATACAGGGGGATTTGGCCCCAACCAAGTTCCAGAACAAGTATAACTGTCCATTCAAAAGCCGGTGATTCACGAACTGCGAATGGGTCTGCATCCATGTCGCCAGTATCAGTCGTGGCTTGGCCTGGCGGCTTCCCTGACCCGCGATAACACTGTTCGGGGCAAAGGCACGCGGGACTCCCCCATCGATACTCGGTGAGCGAGGCGGTTCTGGACAAATCTTCCCAGTTGACGCTACTATTCCTCCATCACTGTCCTGATGATGGATCCTACCCAGTTTACCGGGCTGAACGCCTGCTTTCCGGGAAGATGTTCGCGGGCGAAGCGACGGTGGTGCAACCAAGATAAGGGGGGAGTCGTATGGATAAGCTCCAGGAACGGTTGGCCACTTATGCCTGCGCTCTGAACTACGAGGACCTGCCTCCGGCGGTCATTCACGCCGCCAAGGTGAGGGTGATCGACACCATGGGCGCCCTGGTTGGGGGCTTCTCCGGAGAACCGTGCCGGATCGTACGGGCCATGGCTGCTCTTTCGTCCAGCCCCATGGCGGCCACCGTCCTGGGCACTCGGGAGACGAGTTCTCCTGAGATGGCGGCTTTCGCCAACGCCGCCACGGCCCGGTATATGGAATCCAACGACGTGTATCACTGGCCGGGGAGTGGCGGAGGGCACCCCAGCGATACCCTCACTCCGGTCCTGGCGGTGGCCGAGCCGACCCACGCCAGCGGGCGGGAGTTCATCAACGCCATCGTGTTGGCCTACGAGATCTACCTGCGGGTTGGCGATGCCACCCGGACTCCGGGCTGGGACGCCGCCACCAGAGTGGTCTTGGCCGTCGCGATCGCGGCGGGGAAGATTCTGGGCCTTTCCCAGGAGCAGATGGCTCATTGCATCTCCCTGGCAGTCGTGCCCAACAACGCCCTCGGGCAGACGCGCAGCGGCCGTCTCTCCATGTGGAAAGCGGTGGCCGCGGGCCAGGCGGGAAAGGCGGGGGTGTTCGCCGCGCTGCTGGCCCGTCAAGGGATGGAAGGGCCGAACCTCCCGTTCGAGGGAGCGGCTGGGTGGTTCCGCAAGGTGTCCGGGGAGGCCTTTGCCCTGGAGAGCATGGGCGGCCGTGGCGCCCCTTTCAAGATATTGGACACTATTATCAAGGCCAGGGCTTCCTGCGGGTCTACCATCTCGTCGATTATGGCGGCTGAAAGAGCGCACGCCAGCCTGAAAAGCACCAGGGACGTGGAACGGGTCATCGTGGAGGTCTACGAGCCGGCCAAGCGAGGCATGGGCACCGATGAGGTGAACTGGCGCCCCGAGACCCGGGAGACGGCGGACCACAGCATACCCTACGTGGTGGCGGCGGCCTTGCTGGACGGCACCGTGGGGCCCCGCCAGTTCACGATGGAGCGCATCCGGGACCCGGAGCTAATGGCCCTGCTGCAGAAGGTGGAGGTGGTGAGCAACCCTGAGTTCACCAAAGCCTACGAGAGCGTTCCCGTGGGCCACTCCACTCGGGTGGAGGTGGTGACCACGAGCGGTCAGCGGCACGTGGGCGAGGTGAACAGCATCAAGGGAGACACCAGAGACCCCATGAGCGATGGGGAGATCGAGGACAAGTTCCGCATCAACACCCTGGGCATCCTGAGCGATGAGTGGGTCCGCTCCATCCTGGACCGCCTGTGGCAGTTGGAAGAGATGGAGAATGTAGCCGAGATACCGCCGGCTTTGGTTCTGTAGCCTCTGACGCCGCGGGTCCGAACGGGGCCTGGCCGGGCATCGGCAGAGAGGAGCCGGCAGGAAGCCGGAACGCAACGAAATGAGAGGAGGCACCATGGAATACGAGAACATTCTGTACGAGAAGCGGGACCACGTGGGCATCGTCACCCTGAACCGTCCCCGGAACATGAACGCCCTGGCGCCGGGGATGCACGAGGAGATCAAGGACGTGCTGGGGGTGATGCAGGAAGACGATGACGTGCTGTGCACCATCCTGACTGGAGCCGGAGACCGGTCGTTCTGCGCCGGGGCCTTCGTGAAGAGTGATAAGACGCACCACGCGGATGGCCCGGCGGACTATCTGGTCCGGCGGGGCCGCAGCCCTCTGGAGGCGCTGGACAAATACCCCAAGGTTGTCATCGCGGCGGTCAACGGTTATGCCATCGGCGCCGGGCTGAACCTGGTGGTCTTGTCCGACCTGGTGATCGCCTCAGAGAACGCCAGCTTCGGCTTCCCAATGACCAGGCTCGGCATTATTCCCGCCTACGCCGGCTCGGCGCGCCTGGCCCAGTGGGTGGGCAAAGGCAAGGCCATGGAGATGGCCATAATGTCTCGCCGGATCGACGCCCAGGAGGCGTACCGGGTGGGCTTGGCCAACAAGGTGGTGCCCGCGGAGGGCCTGATGGCCGAGGCCATGGTCTGGGCGAGGGAGATCACCGAGTTGGCTCCCATCTCGGTGCGGCTGACCAAGGAGGATATCAAGCAGGGCATGGACACCGGCCCGGACAGCGCATGCGACGCCAACTTTTTCCGCTTCATGGCCACCGTGCTCAGCGAGGACCGGGTCGAGGGCCACGCGGCCTGGCGCGAAAGGCGGACGCCGGAGTTCAAGGGCCGCTGACCGGCATACGAGCCTGGCTGATTGCGACCGCTGGGCGGTTGGTGTTCCAGCCAGCTGAGGTGTTGCCGTCCGGAGAAACGGTGGCCGGTGTGCCGGAACGGACCTGCCGGGTTCGTCCGGCACCTGGCCGGCCCAACCTGGAGTCCGGTATTGGTAACGGCTGAGGAGCTACCCTGGGGGGAGTGAATTGGTCAGGGGTTCCCTCTAGACTGTCATTCCGAGGAGCAAAGCGACGAGGAATCTGGTGCCGGGCTCCCCATTTGAAACCTGGACCCACCGCCCCAGACCCCTCGCTTCACTCGGGGTGACATTGTCCAGAGTACTTTTGGGGCAAGGCCATTGGTCAGGGACAGGCGATTGTTCGAGGTTACGCCGGGATTGGGAGGAGAGGTTGTTACCCCATGATAGTGGGGCAATTCCGCGAACCAGATGGCAGTGGACGCACTCGGGATACCGGTATGCGGTTCACGGCGTCCTAGGGCGGGGTCGCGGAAATCGAGGTTAGGAGTTCCAGCCCAATACGGTTGCCACTTCGTCAGGCAATTCGATGACATCGAAAGGTTTGGGGATGAGCCAGGTGGCCCCCAATTCCCCATAAATCCGCCGGTCTTTTTCGCCGGACAAAGCGGTCATCATGATTACCGGAATGTGCCGCGTAGCTTCGTCGTGCTGGAGTTCTTGAAGGGCCGTGACACCGTCCATCTCGGGCATTGAAACATCCAGTAGGATTACGTCCGGTTGCTCTTCTTTGGCGGCCGCGAAGCCGGCAATACCGGTGTCGGCCTGTAAGACTTTCCAGCCTTTTGTAGATTCGATTCCGATCTGAATGCAATCTCTAATGATGGCCTCATCGTCGACTACCAAGACAGTCTTATCAGGTATTGACACTATTCACCCCTAATCTTGATATGCGTCATTGCCATCCACTATTCGGATTACGACCTCGAACGCTCAGTGAACGGATTGACGGGGTCTTCCAACTCTCCCTGCTTTTTTGGCGCCTTTCCCGACTTGACATAAACATAAACCTTGATCCCGTGGCATTGTCAACGCTTCACAGGCCGAGCTAATGGCATCTTTTGGGTCGCTCCGCCCTAGTGGAAAAGCCGGACTCGATTCGTACCCCAAATCCTGACAGGCACCAGCTTCCATCTCTCTAGCCACTCCGGGAGACCTCCCCACCAGCGGTCCGGGAAGCAACTCCGCCTCGCCGTTGCCGCATATGTGCGAAACTTGAGAACCCCCCCTCCGCCTGCCCGAATTTAGCGCGTCGCCATCAATTCAGCTTCAAATGACTCGTAGACCTGATCCAAATTGAAATGCAGCCGGGCGGTTGCCTATTTCGAGACAGGTGGATACACGGAGAACAGGCTGGGGCTTTCCGGCTTTTCGGCTAGAGGGGGCCGTGGGTGGCCACTCGACGCGGTGGGCTAAGAGCAGGGCCCCGGCAGGAGCGACTCAGCTTGCGGCTCCCCGCGCCCTGCGGCTAGGCTTAGGGTGAACGGATGGTCATAAGGGCAATTTTCGATATTTGGCGTTAGATACCCGCACCGCGAGTAAACTCAGCCAACAGGGCTTCTTCACGCTCTGGGCGGTGGTTCGTTGCCGTTGCCTTTTGCACCGCCCCAAGCTTCTCCTCGAGTTGACCTACTCGGTCCTGAAGTCTTTCGTGGCTGCGCAGTACCAGCGTGATAGCCTCCGCAACCGGATCCGGAAGGTCTGCATGGTCAAGAACGGCCATCGGGTGTGGTTTCTCTTGGACCACTTTGCCGGGGACGCCGACGACCGTCGCGAACGGAGGAACGGTTTTCACGACAACAGAGCCGGCGCCGACCTTCGCGCCATCACCCAAAACCACTGGGCCAAGGACAGCGGATCCACCTCCCATCACAACATTGCTGCCCACGGTTGGGTGACGCTTACCCTTATCCAGCGAAGTCCCCCCCAGCACGACTCCCTGGTACATCAAGACATCGTCGGCAATCTCCGCGGTTTCTCCGATCACGACTCCGGAGCCATGGTCGATAAAGAACCGCCGGCCGATCGTGGCCCCCGGATGTATTTCAATCCCGGTTAGAAACCGGCCGATGTGGGAAAGCAAACGGGCAAGGAAATAGATCTTGTGCCGCCACAGGTAATTCGAGACTCGGTATATCCACACCGCGTGGAGACCCGGATAGCAGAAGACTATCTCGAGTCTGGTCCGCGCGGCCGGGTCCATCTTGAAGACAGTTGCTATATCTTCTCTCAGTCTTCCAAACATCACAGGCCTGTCCTAATTGTGGTTTTACTGCTCCGGCGAAGCTTCAGACTTTATTGAGAACCAGGTTTGGATTACGCGAAGAGTCCCGTGGATAGATATCGCTCCCCGGTATCGGGTGCGATCACCACGATAAGCTTGCCGGCGTTCTCCGGTCTCTTGGCAACCTGTATGGCAGACCAGACCGCGGCGCCTGAAGATATGCCTGCCAATATCCCTTCTTCTCTGGCAAGCCGCTTGGCCGTCGCCGCGGCATCTTCGTTAGATACCTGGATGATCTCGTCAATCAGGTCCGTACGGAGGACCTGCGGAACAAACCCGGCTCCTATTCCCTGTATCTTGTGGGGCCCGGGACTTCCACCGGAAAGGACCGGCGAAGCCACAGGCTCGACTGCAATAGCTTTGAAACTTGGTTTTCGCGGTTTGATTACTTCGGCAACTCCGGTTATCGTCCCGCCGGTACCCACTCCCGACACTAGGATATCCACCTGGCCATCGGTGTCGTTCCAAATCTCCTCGGCAGTGGTGAGCCGGTGAACCTCGGGGTTCGCCGGATTCATGAACTGTTGTGGCATGAAGGCGTTCGGGTCTTCTTTCACTATCTGCTCAGCCTTGCCGATGGCCCCTTTCATTCCCTCACTTCCCGGAGTCAGAACCAACTCGCAGCCAAAAGCAGCCAGGAGTTGCCGCCTTTCCTCCGTCATCGTCTCCGGCATGGTTAGAAGCAACCGGTACCCCTTGGAGGCACAGACCAGGGCCAATCCAATCCCAGTATTGCCGCTTGTCGGTTCAACAATGACGGTGTTTGGCCCGATCAGACCGGCTTTTTCCGCCGCCGCGATCATCGACAGGCCGATTCTATCTTTGACGCTGCTGCAAGGATTGAACGATTCAAGCTTGGCCGCCACGGTGGCCGCTGCTCCGTCCAAGATGCGGTTCAATTTTACCAACGGCGTCCCACCGATCAGGCCAGTAATATCATCAGCTATTCTCACGGTTGTGCCTCCTCAAAATGATCATTACGCCAAAAACCCCCAGTGATTTCACTGAGGGTTCTGGTCTTTTCAGCCTGGTTTTCTTTGGACAATCATTTACAGGCGAAAGACCTCACCCTCAAAATACAACAAGTGCAACAAGTACAACAGGTACAACAACAACCGGGGTTTCGGTCGACTTGGCTACACATCTCGGAATCCTTCGCGGTGATTGCCATGGCGGACAGAATATATCACATTCCATGACCATTGTGAAAGTATGGTGGGGGGGCGGACCAATTGTCCGAGGTGGACTCAGCCAGTCGGAAAAGATTGGGGCAATATCAGGCGACAGTCTCGCCTTTCCGCCACAGTCTACCGCTGCTCTTTGGGCGGGCCACTTCTGCTAGCGTCTTGATGCGCCGCCCCCCTCACACCCACGGCGTGCGCTTGGAGCGCTCTTTTTCCGAAGTGTAGGCGGGAAGTCCCTGGCGTTCCAGAACCTCGGTCAGCGTTTCCTTGAACAGCCGGCGGTCGGAGGCGCCGATCACGGCCTGCTCGTGGGCCTCGGAGATCGCCACCGGGTACCCCTGGCCCCGGCGGCACTGGTCCAGGATCAGGCTGTGGCCCAGGGACAATAGCGTCTCGTCCAGCGCGACCCACCGGGGGACCTCCACCCTGGCTATCTCCTCGCCGCCGTGCAGGTAGTAGAAATAGACCTGCTGGGCCTCCCCGTAGTTCTCCCTGGGGACCGAGGAGTTGGTCCGGTAGATGGGGGAGCGCCACCCTGGGGGCAGCCGCCGCTGGAACAGGTCCCGGTCCAGGACGCCTCCGGCCAGGTCGCAAGGGGAGCGGACGGAGCGCCGGTTGCCGCAGGACTGGCGGCACACACCCAGGTCGTGGGGGCAGAGGCAGCATCTGATGGCGTTGACCACCTCGGTGCTCCGGGGCAGGGAGACGTAGGCGGCCAGGGTGACCGGACGGCGCTCGGCCAGGTGCCGTAGCCGCTCCAGCGCCGGAATCAGCCGGTCGCGAATAATCGCCTCCCTCACGAAGGGCCGGTATCCCTGGCCGGACAGTCCCCAGAGCACCAGGGAGCCGTCGACCAACGCCAGGACCGGCGTATCGGAGGGGCACTCGGCGACGACCTCGGCCAGTTGCTCCAGCTCCCGCACCGTCCGCACCAGGCCTAGAAGGGGGCCGGTTACGGCCTCTTCCTGGGCGGGATTTCCGGGGTCAACGAGGTAGAGTTCCGACGGGCCGGCCCCGAGTTGGGGATGGCTGAAGAAGCTGGCATCGGGACGTCCGCCGTAGGTCAGAACGCACCCGCCGAGGTTGATCAAGTGGCAGCTAACCGGAAGGTGCCGGTCAACGTCGATGTGGGAGCCGTCCACCGCCGTCACCGACCAGTCCGCCGGCGGTGGCGGCGGCGCGTAGCTGCCCACCAGGCGGTCTTCCACTTGGGCGGCCAGAAAAGGCCGGTCGGTGGAGGTGCGGGTGATCTCGGCGGCCTCGGCGGGGTCGACTCCCTGGGCCGCCTCCAGCAGGGCGGTCAGCCGGGCTTCCCGGTCCTCCCGGGACTGGCCCAAACCCTGGGCCACCCGGTCCAGTTGATGGAGGGTCTCACCCAGGTCCAGGGGCATCGCGGTTTACCTCAACACGCGCTCGTCGCCAACGCGACGGGTGATGTGCTGCTGGTCCAGGTATTCCAATAGGGGCAACACGTACTTGCGGCTGGAGTTGAACATGGTCCTGGCCTCGGCGACGGTGATGCTTTCGTTGGACTGAAGGTGGGAGACGACCCGGTCCGCCATCTCCCGGTAGGCGGCGGCGGTGAACACCACCGACGGGTTCACCCTCACCACCTGGCCCTGGTCGATCAGCACCCCCAGCAGCTCCGCTTCCAGGGGTTGGTCGCCGGGAGGCGTGTAAGGCTCCCGGCCCAGGATTTTCAAATATTCGGCCACCTGCTGCTGCATCTTGGGGGTCAAGGTTACCTGGTGGCCGGGGAGCCGCAGGAACGGGGCCTCTTCCACCACGTAGCTTTCGCCGGCCAGACGGGCCAACGCCCGGGTGAACGCGGGCTGAGACAGGCCGAGGCGGCTGCGGATTTCCTGGACGGGCGCCCCCCGCCGCAAGGGGTATTGGCCGTGGTAGGTCTGGAGGGACACAAACATCTTGCTCTTGAGGATGTCCCAACTCTGTGCTGAGTAAACGACCGCGTCGTTATCGGTCCCCAACTCTCCCAGGACCACCACGTCCCCGTCGTCCACGAGGCTTGCCGTACGCTCCACGACCTCGGACGCCGGCAGGTTGGAGCGCCGGGATAGGGTCGTCAGATCGCAGGGGCCCCACTGCTCGGCGACGCTGAGCAGTATGTCTTCACCGGTGCCCTGGTCCAGCATCATCAGCCTTTCTTCCACCTCTGGGCTGAAGCGCCGGTGCCGCCGCCGGGGGTTCGGGTCCACCACCTGCCCCCCGCCCAGGGTATCTTCGGCGGAGCGGATGACGAAGAAGTCCCCTTTTACCATCGGCAGGGATTCGTTCAACAGAATCTGCACCCAGCCTTCGGCGCCGGGGGCCAGCCGGTCGGCGTCCAGCAGCCGGACCCTGGCGGTAGTCTCACTGGTGAACAGATGGAAGGTCACCCCCTCGTTGTGGCGCAGGGAGTGGGGCGCTCCCCGGACCATCCTCAACTGGGCGTCCAGCCTTCTGGTGGGCCTCAACCATCCGGGGGTGGTCAAGATTTCCCCTCGCTGGACCTCGGTGCGGGCCAGCCCGGAGATATTTACGGCCAGCCGGACTCCCGGCTGGGTGTTCTCCACCTTGGTCTTGTGGCTCTGCAATCCGCGAATCCTGCCCCGGCGGCCCGAGGGGGCTAGCTCTACCTCCTGCCCCACGGCCAGGACCCCGTCGATGAGGGTTCCGGTGACCACGGTCCCGAAGCCGGAGATGGTGAAGCAGCGGTCCACGGGCAGCCGGGGACGCCCCAGGTCGCGCCGCGCCTCGGTGTCGTCGAGTATCCCGTCGAGGGCGGAGCGCAGATCGTCGAGCCCGGCCCCGGTGTTGGCCGATACCCCAACCATTGCCGAGTTTTCGAAAGAGGTCCCTTTCAGGGCGTCCTCGACCTCGGCCATGACCAGCTCCACCATCTCTTCATCGACCAGATCGGTCTTGGTGATCACCACCAGGTTGCGCCGGACCTGGAGGATGTCCAGGATGGCCAGGTGCTCCCGGGTTTGAGGCATGACGCTTTCGTCGGCGGCCACGATCAGCATAGCCAGGTCGATGGCGCCGACGCCGGCCAGCATGTTCTTGATGAACCGTTCGTGGCCCGGCACATCGACGATGCTGACCTCCCGCCCGCTGGGCAAGGTCATCCAGGCGAATCCGAGGTCGACGGTCATCTCCCGCGCCTTTTCTTCGGGCAGGCGGTCCGGGTCGATGTCAGTCAGGGCCTTGACCAGCGTGGACTTCCCGTGGTCCACGTGGCCGGCGGTGCCTATCACGTACATTAGGGCATGATCGCTATGCGGGTGTCTTCGGGTCCAAGTACGTCGATGGCATGATGAAGGCACGCACGAATGTCCTCGGCTTTGAGGCCAGGGTAGTAATCCTGGGTTATCTTCCCGAAGGAAAGACCTTCCCTCACCAGTTCAAGCACACTCAATACCGGAATCCTGGTACCTGTAACACATGGCTTCCCATAACGGATATCCTGGCTTACCGTGATTCCTTCGCTCATGTCTCCCCTTAGTGAGGGTCTGCGTCAAGAATAGCACCAATTCGACCCTCACCCCACAAACCGGGTGAAAACCTGGTTGGCGATGAAGTAGGCCGATTCGGTCAGGCGTAGGCGTCCGTCTTGCCGCTCCAGCAGGCCCAACCCGGCCAGGTCCTCAATCTCCGGCCGGTACTTCGCTTCCAGGTCGGCCCCGGCCCCGGCGGACGCCTCCGCCAGGTCCATTCCGTCCAGGAGGCGTAGCCCCAGGAACATGGTTTCGGCGCACGCCGTGTCCCGGTCGATGTATTCCTGGCCGGCCACCGGCGCGACCGTGCGCAACTCCGCCTCCGTGAGGGAGTCGAAGGGCCCCGGCTGGGTGGCCTGCCACCGCTTCACCCGCGAGATGTAGGTCCGGGGCGAATTCGCTTCCCAGAACCGGTACCGGCCCAGACGGGAGTGGGCGCCGGGCCCAACGCCGAGATAGGGCCGATTGAGCCAATAGCCCAGATTGTGCCGTGCAACGTACCCGGTCCGCGCCCAGTTGGATATCTCGTAGTGATGGTATCCGGCCCCGGCCAGCAAAACCCGGGCAAGGCCGTACATGTCGGCGGCCAGGTCCGGGTCCGGCTCCGGCAGCTTCCCCTGCTCCATCTGGTGGTGCAGGGGGGTCCCCTCTTCCAGGGTCAAGCTGTAGAGTGAAAGGTGAGTGGGGCCGAGGGACACGACGGCTTGCAGCGTCTCCCGCCATTGGGCCAGCGATTGGTGGGGCAGGCCGTACATCAGGTCCAGGCTGATGTCGGTGAACCCGGCATCGCCGGCGGCCCGGTAGGCGTGCACCGCCTCCTCGGAGTTGTGGCGCCGGCCCAATAGGGTCAGCAGGCCATCGTCCAGGCTCTGGACACCCATGCTGAGCCGGTTGATTCCCTGGGAGAGCAGTCTCCGGCAGGCGGCCCGGTCCAGGTCCCCCGGGTTGGCCTCCAGGGTTACCTCGGCATCCTCCTCGACGTTGAAGGCAGCGCGGATCGCGGCCAGCATCCGGCCGATGTATCCGTCGGGCAGATAGGAGGGCGTTCCTCCGCCGAAGAACACGGTGTTGACCGCCGGTTGTTGCAGCACCCGGCCCCAGAGGCCGAACTCGGCGGTCACGGCCTCCAGGTACGGCGCAATAAGGTCTTCAATCCCCTGGTAGGTGTTGAAATCACAGTAAGGACATCTGGTCTGGCAGAACGGGACGTGCACATACAGACCCATTCCGGTATCTGGAACGATTCGTGGGGTCGGTAGTGGTCTTGTTGCCATACAAATCCGCTGGGATCGTCGAGGTCTTGGGGCAATTACCGGAGAGGACGCCGCGATTGCCCGCCGCCGGCTCGGGCCGGGTCCGCCGGTAGGCCCAAGCCCATCGCTCAGCTGGCCAGGGTGTGGCCTGGCGGGAGGCTACTCATCGTCAAGGAGCCTGGAGGAGCCGTCCACCACCTTCGAAGGGTCTTTGTCCTCGGGTCGATCGGAGCGGGGGGGCCTCCCCAGGTGAAGGTCGACCAGGTGAGGGGGAGAAAGCTTTATCAGCATGAGGACCGCTAGGCCAAGGACGATCACGTCGTCGGCTTTACCCACGATCGGGACCTTCCAATCGTGAGCTAGGTCGATGGGCGATACGATGTAGACAAGGGCCAGCGGGACCAATGCCCTTAGCACTATGAACACCCGCTTGTCGAAAGTGAGCCGCCATACCAACCGTACATACCGCATGATGACCGGCATCAATCGTGGGGCCATGAAGAACAACAACGGGATTATCCGATGCAGCATGGTTGCAACTCCGAAAAATCGGCTACCGCATATAATTATAAGGCAGTCCGGGTGCCTTGGGAACCGGGGCCGCTTCCGCCGCGGGACCATACGCTATACTATTACTGGTGCGGGCGCGAAATGCGTCCCCGCTTTTTTCGGGGTCCCACACAACAGCCGCAAACCTCGGGCCCAAGATCGGTGTCCGAGGCGATGATGGAGCGTTGAACATGGCGCCTGTGACTCAATCCCGGACCATCGGCCAGCTTCGTAAGTCCCGTTACCAGGTGCTCCCGGTGCGGGAAGAACTGAGGAATAACCTGATTGCCAAGATCAGGGCGGAGGAGATCGTCTTCCCGGGCATCATCGGGTTCGAGAACACGGTGATCCCCCAACTGGAAAACGCAATCCTCGCCGGGCAGGACGTTATCCTCCTGGGAGAGCGAGGGCAGGCCAAGTCTCGTCTGATCCGGAGCATGGTCAATCTGCTGGACGAGTACATCCCCAAGATCGCCGGTTGTGAGATCAACGATAACCCCTACAGCCCCATTTGCCGGGCCTGCCGTGATAAAGTGGCCAAGGCAGGCGACGAGACAGAGATCGAGTGGGTGCCCCGGGAGGACCGCTACTCGGAGAAGCTGGCCACGCCGGATATTTCCATCGCCGACCTTATCGGCGAGGTAGACCCGATAAAGGTGGCCGAGGGCCATTACCTGTCCGACGAGCTGGTCATCCACTACGGCCTGGTGCCTCACACCAACCGGGGTATTTTCTGCATCAACGAGCTGCCCGACCTGGCGGAGCGAATTCAAGTCGGCCTGTTCAACCTGATGGAAGAGCACGACGTGCAGATCAAGGGCTACCGTATCCGCCTGCCTCTGGACGTCTACGTGGTGTCGACCGCCAACCCCGAAGACTATACCAGCCGGGGCCGCATCGTGACCCCGCTAAAGGACCGGTACGGGTCGCAGATCCACACCCATTACCCCAAGGACATCGAGGACGAGATCACCATCATGGAGCAGGAGCGGTCCCGCTTCCCCGAAGAGGACACCATAGTGGTGCCCGACTATATGAAGGAGATACTGGCGGAGATAACTTCACTGGCCAGGCAGAGCAGCGAGATCAACCAACGCTCCGGGGTGAGCGTCCGGGTTTCCATATCCAACTACGAGATCCTGCTGAGCAACGCCATGCGACGGTCCATTGTCCACGGGGATCAGTGGGTCTGCCCCAGGGCCAGCGACTTGCCCTATATCGTTGCTTCTTTTTCCGGGAAGATCGAGCTGGAGACCTTCGAGGAAGGCCGGGAGAGCAAGGTGACCGACGACCTGACCCGGCGGGCGGCGCTCCGGGTATTTGGCAATTATTTCGACGTGAGCGATCTGGAGCAGGTGATAACCTCTTTCGACCTGGGGCACACGGCGGAGACCGGCAGCGAGAGGCCGGCGTCCGAGTACCCGGCATTGCTGACGAGGGTAGAAGGCCTGTCCGACGCGGTGAAGCGGTTGACCGACGACGAGCGGCCCGAGGTGCTGGCTTCGGCCATCGAGTTCATCCTGGAGGGCCTGCACCTGAACCGGCGGCTGAACTGCGAGCGGAGCCCGGAGGGGTACCTCTACCGGAGGTAGGCCTCGCCGGAAAGCAGGCTTGGCCGGCCGTTCGCCGCCCGGTCTCGGCACGACCTAATTCCCTCATGTTCTGCGTCGCCAGTTACGGCTACACCCCTCATTGGATCCGAGTATCCGAGCCCTCTATTTCTCCTCTGCAAACCTCTTTTGCGGAACCTGCGAATGGTAAGTGGGGATTTCTACCACGCCGATTCTGACCGCCCCCCATTGAACTTAAGCCGGCCCGGATTTATGATTAGTACAGATGTTCCCATAAGTTCATGAATCAGGGAGGTTTGATGGGCGTCGCCGCAGTCCGGGCAGTCTACTGCAAAACCTTGCTGAACCGCACCGACGTTCCCGGTATGCCCTTTCGCTGGTCGCTGAACCCCTACCGGGGTTGCAGCCACGCGTGTAACTATTGCTTTGCCCGCCCCACCCATCAGTTCGGAGGCCCCGACGCTGGCCGGGAGTTCGAGCAGCGGGTATTCGCCAAGGTAAACGCGCCGCAGGTGCTGTGCCAAGAGCTTTCCCGCCCCCAGTGGCATCGAGAGCCCATCATCATCGGCACCGCCTCCGACCCCTACGAGCCGGCCGAGGCCGAGTACCTGCTGACCCGCCGAATCCTCCAGGTATTGGCGGAGTTCGAGAACCCGGCGGCAATCACGACAAAAGGGGTGCTGGTGCGGCGTGATGTAGACGTATTGCGGGACCTGGGCCGGGTGGCCGACGTGCGGGTGATCTTCAGCGTTGGGAGCATCGACGAACGGGTGTGGAGGCTGACTGAACCGGGGGCCCCGGACCCGTGGGCCCGGCTTGAAGCCATGCAATTTCTGGTGGAGAACGGCATCTCCGCCGGGGTGGTTATGGCCCCCTTGCTTCCCGGCATCTCGGATAGCTCGCAAAGCATCGACGCGGTGGCCGCCGCTGCCGCCAGTCACCAGGCCCAGTTCCTGGAGGCCAACCTTCTTTTCTTGAACCCCGGCTCCAGAGAAGGTTTTATGCCGTCGCTGGGAGAGGCTTACCCCCGCCTGGTCCCGGCTTACGCCAGGTTGTACCGCAGAACCTACGCGCCCCAGGCGTACAAGAACAGCGTGCTGAAGGTGGTCGCGGAGGCGCGGCGAAAATGGGGACTGCCGGCCAGTGCACCGTGGCGGTCGGTGCAGGCTCCCCAGCGGCAGCTACAACTCGCTCTGAGCGCGTGAAGGTCCGGCACCGGCGGTGGCGGCGCGGAGGGCGAGGCGGCAGCAGCGCTCAGTAGTTTGAAGCCTTGGTCTCGACCAGCTTGCCGGTGACCAGGAAAATGACCCTCTCGGCTATGTTGGTGGCCCGGTCGGCGATCCGTTCCAGGTCGTGTGCCACCCATAGCAGGTAGGTCGCCCTTTTGATGGTTTCCGGGTCCTTGATCATCAAGAGAAGCAGGTCCCGGTACACCTGATCGTACAACTCGTCCACATTGTCGTCGGCCTGGCACACCTGCTGGGCTTTCACAACGTCCCTAGTGAACAGGGCGTCCATGCTGTCGTGCAGCATCGCCGTCGCTTTTTCGGCCATGACGGGTATGTCGACCAGTGGTTTGACCGGGGGGTCCTCCCCCATGGCCAGACTGATTTTGGCGATCCCCTCGGCGTAGTCCCCCATCCGCTCCAACTCCACCGCGATGTGAAGCAGGGCGAGGATGACCCGCAGGTCCCGGGCCATCGGCTGCTGACTTGCGATGAGGTCGATGCATCGCTCCTCGATTTCGAACCGCTTCTGGTCGATGTAGTCGTCGTCCCGCACAACCTGGTCCGAATTTGCCAGGTCTCGCTCCTTCAGGGCGTCCACCGCCAGGTTGATCGACTTTGCGACAGTCGTGGCCAGGACCTCCACTTCTTTCTGAAGCAGATCGAGTTGAAGGTCAAAATCTGCCCTTGGCATTCCTGCCCCTCCTGATGTTCCACTCCCTGGGATGGGAGACTTGTTCTCGGGCCGCTCCGAGAGCGCCGGGGCTGAGGACCAGGTCACGGCGGCGGCGCCCTTGTCGCCTTGCGGCCTGGCGTCCCCCGGTCCACGCCGCCTGGATTACGGATTCGCCGCCAGGACCTCTAGCTAGATTGGATGCCGGAAAACGCCCGGAGACTCCAGCGCATTAATGCGAGGTCTGACCACTTCCAGACGCAACCAGTCGTTCTTGCGTCCCCTTGAGCCGTACTCCCGGACCGCTAGGGTTGGTGCTTTCGGACACCGGGTCATCCGTCCCCAAGATTGAGGAGAAAGACTCGCCCTTTATGCCCCCGTTGCGCATGCTTGCGGGTGGTAGAAGGATACTCTCGGGGGGTAGAATGAGTCAATTCGCCAGACCGGCGTTTTCCTTCTTCCCTTTGCTCGGAGAGTCTGGTATCATCACAGGTTAATCACGTCAGGTTAATCACGCCGGGAAGGCGCCCGGTTACGAATTCCAGCGAGCGACGGCGATGGCTACGTGGAACGTCATGGCCCTGCTGCGGGAGAGGAGCGGCGGACCGGAGTGGAGGGGACGCTAAAGTCTCGGCTTTTGTGTTCGAAGCGGTTGCCGCCCGGTTACTGCCGGAGTTATGATAGGTTTGCGGTCGCGGCCGAGTGAGGTTTTCGATAGGGAAACTGCGCGATAGCTCCTTTTCCAGAGGTACCATGGTTCGATATGGTGCCGTATGACTAATCCGGCCCTTTTGCTGCTCAAGCCGGCTGCTTGGCTAACGGATAAGCTGCAAGTCAATCGCAGTGTGGTTGGCGCCCTCGCCGAAGGCCGGAGCGACCAACGCTCTAGGCTGGCTTTTCGGTACTTCTCGTGGAAGAAGCTGTTCAATGTCATCCTGGTTGAGGCCCAGCTACGGATAGGGCGCGCCAAGACCTGGGGGGCGCCCTTCGAGTGGGAAATCGACACGACCAACATTTGCCAGTTGAAATGCCCCTTGTGCCACACCGGTTTGGGCACCATCCGGCGGGATAAAGGGACCATGCATTTCGACCTTTTCACGAGGACTATCGATCAGATCAAAGACTATTGTGTGTGGCTGACCCTTTATAGCTGGGGAGAACCTTTCTTAAACCGGCGAATTCATGAGTTTGTGGCCTATGCTCATGAGAATAAGATTGCTACAATTATGAGCACGAACCTCAACAAGCAGTTGAGCCCCGAGACGGCGGAGAATATCATCAAATCGGGATTGGACGTGATGATCATCTCGCTCGATGGACTCACTCAGGAAGTCTACGAGACCTACCGTGTTGGCGGGCGGCTGGAGCGGGTCCTGGACAATATCAAGCTCCTGGTGCGAAAGAAGAAGGAGTTGGGCTACATCACTCCCAACCTGGAATGGCAGTTCATCGTCATGCGGCAAAACGAGTTCCAAATGGACGACGCCCGGCGCATGGCGGTTGAGCTGGGGGTAGACTCCCTGGTGTTCAAGAAAGTAGACTTCCCTCACGGTGAAAAAACCCAGGAAACGGCGGAGCGCTGGCTCCCGCGGGAGCATCCGGAATACCTCCGGGGTGATCCGTTTTCAAAGCCGTACCAGGAGGATGGGGATAGGTGTTGGCGGCTGTGGCGCAGCGCCGTGGTCAACTGGGATGGCGGCCTTGCACCTTGCTGCTACCTGACCGACAAGGCCGAGGATTTCGGCGACGCCGGCACCACCCCGGTCAAGGAAATCTGGACTGGCGAGCAGTACACCACCGCCCGGGGCCTGTTCAAGAACGGCTATGTACCGGAGAAGTGGGTCGGCTGCGCGTCGTGCGGCGTGTATCTTGGGAGCCAGGCGGCCAGGAAAAGGGGGCCGATGGCGCTGCATCCGGAGCCGGCCTATGCGGGTTCAACCGGAGTGACGGGCCGGAGCGGTGCAGGCGAGGGACCTCAAGTGCCGGGCGGCTGGCGCTTTCCCATGGCAAGCAATTGGAAAGAAGAGTCCGATGAAGAGTGACGGCGGGTTTCGTGCCGGGGAGTGGGCCAGTGTTGGGAAGTGTCGAAACCTGCGGGTCATTCAGGTATCCGCCCACGGAAGAAGGTGTCAATCCTGGTCTCCAAGGAATGGCTCGCGGTAAAACGCCGGTGGCGATACCATACCAGTCACCGCTCTTTGACGTCGACGTCAGGTCGACTGGGGTCTGGGCGGTAGGCGGGCATAGCTGAGGGTGGAGAGGCATGATGCTTCCCGAGCGCTTCAACCCCTTCAAAAAGTTCCCGTTTCGGACCTGGCTTCACCACTTCCGGGAGTTGCTCCTTGTCGTAGGTGCCTACTTCATCTACATGTACTCCAGAGCGCTGGTGTTCGATGACATCGAAGCCTCTGCCCTGGCCAATGCCAGCACGATCATTGCACTCGAAAAATCTCTGGGTTTCTTCTGGGAGCCGGATTGGCAGGCGTGGGCCATCGCCAGCGCCAAAGCCGTGGTGGTCTTCTTCAATTGGGCCTACATATTCACTTTCTGGCCGATTATCCTGACCGCCGCCCTCATCCTCTACATCGGCAACCGGCCTCGCTACATTTACTACCGCAACGTCCTGCTGCTCAGCTTCGTCTTGGCCTTACTGGGCTTCACGCTGTTCCCCTTGGCCCCGCCCCGCATGATGGCCGGGCAATTCGTCGATACCATCAAGGCCTTTGGGCCGGCCTTCTACGCCAGCAGGGAGTTTGCCAACTACTACAATCCCTACGCGGCCATGCCCAGCCTGCACTTTAGCTGGACCATTATGTTCGGCATCGTGTTTCTGCGATCGGGCAACCGGTGGGTGAGAGTCCTCGGAATCCTCTACCCATTGGTGACGCTGCTGGCTATCACCATCACCGGCAATCATTACATTATCGATGCCATTGCTGGTGGCCTCTTGATCGCGGGGGCCTTCGCCACGTTGGAGTTGGGATTCCGCCGCCGGTTCTTCTTGCCGAGGTTGCGGAAGTACCTTCGAGAATCTTCCGGTAGACGCCGGTTGCCCAAGTCCGGCGCGACCGGGCCGACGGATGCGCCTGCCGCGGGCTTCATACAAAATGGCCTGGACGGGTATCCGAATAATCCCGGCAATCCCTCGGGCCAATAGGGCGCCCGGCCTAGCCAGCCCGCGCTGAATGGACGACGACGGCGAACGGAGGCATCACCCGGCGGACCCTCTCGAAATCCGGCCTGCCCCGGCCGGAAGGTCCCGGGCCGGCAGCATCCCGATCCTCTCCGCCCTCGGGGCCTGGAAAGGCCACTTCCTTGAGCTTGCCCTGATTCTTGGGGCCTACGCCGTGTTTCTTCTCACCCGCGGCCTGGTGTTCTCCGACCTGGATGCCAAAGGGCTGGAGAACGCGGACCGGCTCATCTCCCTGGAAAAGTCCCTGGGCATTTTCTGGGAGCCGGGGTGGCAGTCCTGGACTTTGGACAACGCCAAGGGGATTGCCACGTTCCTCAACTGGGTCTACATCGTCACCTATTGGCCGGTGATCATGGCCATGGGGCTGGTCCTGTACGTCACCGACCGGCCCCGGTATCACTACGTTCGCACCGTCGTGTTGATCACCCTGCTGTTCGCGCTACTCATATTCATGTTGTTCCCGGTTGCCTCGCCGTTCAACATGACCGCATACTTTGTGAACACCATCCAGGAATTGGGCCCTTCGATGTATGGGGGGCCTGATATGGCTACCTTTTACAACTCCAGCGCGGCCATGCCCAGCCTCCACTTCAGTTGGACGGTCATCCTGGGCGCCGTCATCGTCCGGTCGTTCGGCGGCTGGATCAGGCTTCTCGGAATGTTGTATCCGGTGCTAACCTTTTTGCCATCACTATCACGGGGAACCATTTCATCGTGGACGCCATGGCCGGCGGGGCTCTCTCGGCGCTGGCGTTCGTGTTGATGGAATTGGGGGCCCGCCGCCGGTTGCTCCCCATGAGGCCGGGTTGGTTGGGCCGGCCGGGTCCCAGCCCCCGGCGGTAGACGGTTACCCGACGACTTTCTGGTCTCTCAACTGTTGGATGCGGGCGGCATCGTAGCCCAACTCTCCCAGCACTTCCGAGGTGTGCTGGCCCAAAAGAGGAGCCGGGCGGCGCAATCCGCCGGGGGTTTCCGAGAGGCGGACGGGTACGTTGAACATTTCCACCTGCCCCGCCATGGGGTGCTCTTGAAAGGTCAGCATCTCGTTGTCCCTGACTTGGGGGTGGTCGAAGACCTCATTCCGGTCCAGCACCGGCGCTGCCGGGAGGTCGTGCCGTTCCAGGATGCTCAACCACTCCTCCCTTGGCTTCGTGGACAGGATGCCTTCGATAAGCTCGCGGAGTTCCCCGCTTCGTTGCGCCCGTTTCAGGTTGTCGTCGAAAGCCGGGTCGTCGATCAGGTGCTCCAATTCGATGGCCCGGCAGAGGGCGGCGAACTGCTGGTTGTTGAGCACCACCATGATCAGGAACTTGCCATCCTGGCACCGGTACGGGGAGTAGAGGGCTTGGCTGGCGAAGTCCACAGAGCTTCCCGTGGAGCTCTCCCGCTCGACCCGTACCATGTCTACCGACTGCATGGCCAGGGCCATGTGCAGCAGCGACGTCTCCACCCGCTGGCCGCGGCCCGTCCTCTGGCGCACCAGTAGGGCCAGGGCGACGCCGTAAGCCATCGCCATCGGCGCGGAGGCGTCGGAGATCCAGATACCGCTGGAGATCGGTACGCCCTCCGGGGTGCGCCGCTTGCCGAGGATTCCGGAAATGGACTGGAAAAGCAGGTCATACCCCCGGCGCTGGGCGTAGGGGCCCCGTTCGCCGAAGGCGGAGACCCCCACATAAATAAGCCCGGGATTTCGTTGGCTCAAGGTCTCGTAGCCGTACCCCAGCCGTTGCTCCACGCCGGGGCGGAAGTTATGGATGAAGACATCGGCCCGGTCCAGTAGTTGGTACACGATCTCCCGGCCCTCGGGGCAGGAGATGTCCATGGCCATGCCTCGTTTGTTCCGGTTCACCACCAGGAAGGACCGGCTTTCTCCCTGGGCCGTGGGCGGTTGGGTGAACAACCGGCGGGCGTCGTCGCCCCAAAGGGGCTCGATCTTGAGCACCTCGGCCCCTTGGTCGGCCAGGTACATGCCAATTCCCGGTGCGGCCCAAACCTGGGCCACCTCCACTACATTGACTCCTTCCAGGGCCTGGTGCCCCATTCCAGTTTGATCATCCAGCGTCATTGCCTTGGCCCCCTCTGCCACGCGCACGGTTTGCCGATACCGGGTTCATAATTCCTGCGAATACTAGGCGCTAGGCACCCCAACCGGGACGCATTCCACCCCAGTTGGCGAGCCCGCGCCGGCACCAAGTCTACCAGCTTGCCCTGTCTTTTCCCACCCACCCGCACTTGCCGGCTCCTCACGCCATTCGGGAAGATTTGGGCGCAGACTGAAGCCGGCCGGGGCCGTGGATTGGCGAACGCCGCACGTCAGGTTGCGAAAGCCGCCGGACAGTCCTAGAATTGGGGCGCCCATGCTGGCGGAGGAGTTGATTGACCACGGCACCTTCTACTGAAGAGAAAGTACGGCGCCCCCGGAGCGGCGCCTTCATCCTGACCAACCTGTCCATCGGCCACGGTATCACCCACTGGTACATGGCCAGCATGATGTTCTTGCTCCCACGCATCCAGACCTCCCTTGGCTTCAGCGACTTTCAGTTTGGTGCGCTGAACGCCATCCGGCAGGTTTCCAGCGGGTCCGCCACCGTCCCCGCGGGCCTGATCATCGATATGGCGAAGAACCAGTGGGGGGCGATCCTGGTCGGGTGCATGCTTATGCAGGCCATTTCGTTCGGTTTGATCGCGGTCAGCCCCAACTTCATGGTCCTGGCCTTCGTGATTGTGCTTCTTCCCCTCCCCGGCACCATCTGGCACATGCCCGCCATCGCCGCCATATCCCAGCGCATGCCGGACAGGCGGGGGTTTGGGCTGTCGGTTCACGGGATCGGGTCCCAGGTGGGGAGCAGCCTCGGCCCAGTGGCAACCGGAGCCCTGATCACGCTGATAGCGGGCGGGTTGGCGATGGCGGCCTGGCGGAGCGTCACGCTCCTGTACGTCCTGCCGGCGATTGTCATGGCGGTAGTGGTCTGGTGGTCCCTTCGAGACCTGGGCACCAGCGGCACCACGGCCAATGAGCCGACGCCGCTGAAGGACCGGCTCCGGGGTGTTCGGAATCTGCTGCGAGACCGGACCATCCTGGCGCTGATGCTGGCCATCCTGCTGCGTAGCATGGGATTCAACTCCCTGAACATCTGGCTGCCCAAATACCTGCAGGATTCGGTCGAGCAAGGCGGGCTGGGAATGTCAGCATTCATGGCCGGTCTGAACTTTTCGCTGCTCACTACCCTGGGAATAATCTCTTCCCCAGTACTGGGCATGCTCTCGGATCGATACGGCCGGAAGATGGTGCTGCTCCCCTGCCTCACCGTCGCCGCGCTTTTGGCCCTGGCCATCGGACAGGCGGGCGACGGGGTCCTGTTGACCCTGACGATTCTGGCTTCAGGGATGTTCACCTATTCGCTGGCCCAGATAATGCAGGCCACGGTGTTGGACCAGGTAGGCCGGGGCACCGAGGGCGCCACCATGGGAACGGTGATGGGTCTGACTCACATTTTCAGCGCCATGTCTCCATTGATCGCCGCTGGGATCGTCGATGCCTACGGGCTCGGCTCGGTGTTCTACTACAACGCCGCCCTGTGGGCCGCAACGGTGGTGGTGCTTGTGTTCACTCCCTTGAGGCCGCCGCCTCGGCTAGCCGGCCCGGCGCCGGCAACCGACGGCTAATTTCTCCCCTGGGGTCACCGGGACTCCGCCGTGGGTGAGCGGCCTGACCCCACCGTGGTCTACCCGCCCTCGTCGTCACGGACTCTCCGACAGTTGCAGCAGAGGTTTTCGCCGTGCCTCATCGTTGCGAGGCGGCGGGTTGAAGAGATGCCTCGCCCGGTGCTCCGAGGCAGCGAGAACCGCGTTGCGTGTTGCGAATACCGATGGACCGCCATAGAATGGGGATTGCGATTTTGCGGAGGCACTGATTGAGCACGGCATCCCCTGCTGAAGAGAAAGTCCGGCGCCCCCGGAGCGGCGCCTTCATCCTGACCAACCTGTCCATCGGCCACGGCATCACCCACTGGTACATGGCCAGCATGCTGTTGATGCTGCCCGTCATCCAAAAGTCTCTGGGCCTCAGCGATTTCCAGTTCGCTTCTCTGCACACCATCCGGCAGGTCTCCAGCGGCTCCGCCACCATCCCCACCGGCGTTCTCATCGACATGGCGAAGAACCAGTGGGGGTTGATTCTGACCGGGTGCATGATCATGGCCGGAATAGCATCCGGCCTGATCTCGCTCAGCCCCAGCTACCTGTACCTTGCCGTCGTAATCGTTCTTCTTCCTCTCCCGGGCACCATTTGGCATATTCCGGCCATCGCCGCGATATCCCAGCGCATGCCGGACCGGCGGGGGATGGGACTGTCCATCCACGGTATCGGGTCCCAGCTGGGGACCAGCCTCGGTCCCTACGGCACCGGCCACTTGCTGGCCTTGATGGCGGGGTGGTCGGCGATGGAGGCCTGGAGGAGCGTAACGCTCATCTACGTTGCGCCGGCCATCGTCATGGCGGTGGTGGTGTGGTGGTCTCTGCGAGACCTGGGCAGCAGCGGCACCTCGCCCAACCTGCAGACGCCGCTCCGGGAACGGATCCGGGGTGTTGGGGGCCTGCTGCGGAACCGGACCATGCTGAAACTGATGCTGGTCATCATGCTGCGCAACATGGGGTTCAACTCCCTGACCATCTGGGTGCCCAAGTACCTGCAGGATTCGGTCGAAGATGGCGGCCTGGGGATGTCCACGGTCACGGCCGGCATGAACGTTTCGTTGCTCACAGCCCTGGGGGTGCTCTCTTCCCCCTTCCTGGGCGCGCTCTCCGACCGCTACGGCAGGAAGAAAGTGCTGATTCCTTCTCTCAGCCTGGCCGCCGTGCTGGCCCTGGCTATCGGGCAAGCGGATGACGGGGTGTGGCTGACCCTGACGATTCTGGCCACTGGGCTGTTCACCTACTCACTGGGCCAGATACTGCAAGCCTCGGTCTTGGATCAGGTTGGAAAGGGCACCGAGGGCGCCACAATGGGGTTGGTGATGGGCCTAAACAATATATTCAGCGCCCTGTCTCCAATCGCCGCGGCGTTCGTCGTCAGTGCCTACGGTCTCAGCGCGGTGTTCTACTACAACGCCGGCTTGTGGGCTGCCGCCGTGGCGGTTCTCTCGTTGATTAGCTTGAAACCGCCTCCCCTGGCAGCCGGCACGAAGCCGGTAGCCGCCGGCTAGCCGCTGGTCAGGTTGTCGGAGGGATCTCTGCCCTGAGGCCCTAATCGATCGGAAAATCCGGCTGCCGCATCGAGCCGGCCGCTCTTTCTGGTATACTACCCCGACGAATCATCCACGGGCCCCACTTACCACTTTGGCATGGCCCTGAAACCCGGCCCAAAACCTGCAATAAAGGAGCAACCATGGCTCTGTTTGTCGTTACGCATCGGCATACCGCGGATAGGTGCCCGGCAGGGGACCCTCGGAAGGCGCCCATGCTGCTGCGGTGCCTCACCAATGAACACGCCGCCAAGTTCGGCGTTCAAATCCTGGCCGAGGCGATGGTGGGTGGGCAACACTCCCTTCACCTGATTTTGGAAGCTACCGACACGGACGGGGTTCAGAAATTCATGGCCCCCTTCGCCCAGGGTGGGAGTGTAGCGGTACTGCCCGCGAGCCCCTGCGAAACCGTCGTCTCACGGGGAAAATGCTAGCAGGGGAGGGTCTCCGCCCTACTTGATCCCCACAACCATCGAGTCGGGCCCCACCAGGTGTTCCACGTAGGTGTCGTGGAACCCCGCGTCGCGGAGCCACGATTGGCAATCGGCGCCGGTATAGTCGAATCCGTCCGGCGTGTCGATCAGCATGTTCAGGCTCATCAGCAGGCCGAAGGCGTTCTGGCTGCGGCCGTCGTCGATCACGGCGTCATAGACGATGAGGGCGCCTCCCGGTTTCAAGGCCTCATACGCTCTCGCGATGAGTTTCCGCTTCCCATCAAGGTCCCAGTCATGGAGAATATGGCCCATCAGGAGCACGTCCGTCTCCGGCAGTGGAGCCTTGAAAAAGTCCCCCAGATAGAAACTCAGGCGTTGGGCCAGGCCGAAGGAAGCCACGTATTCTTCAAAGACAGGGGCCACCTCGGGCAAGTCGAAGCCGCCACCGGACAGGTGGCCGTGGGCCAGGGCGATCTGGACCGCGGTGCAACCCTGGGCCGTTCCGACATCAATGAAGCTCTGGTACCTGCCCCAGGGGAATTTCTGTCCAATGGAAAGACAGAGGTCCGGGGCTCTTCAGCCGCCGCCGGTGGTGGCGTAGCCGCCAAAGAAGTGCCGCACCAGCACCCGGAGCCGCGCCCAGTGGTCTTGCAGCGCCTCCAGTTCCTCCGGTGAGAGTTGGTTGTAGGTCTTGCCGAACTGGGGGAAGTACCACACGGAGAAAGCCCAGAACCCGGTCGCCCGGGCCGTGTCGCCGGGGCCGTCCGCGATGACGCCGGTGGCGCCCCGCAACTCCCACGAAGCCAGCACCTTCCCTCGGTCGGCGATGGCCACGGCCTCAATCCACGAGGCTTCACGCTGGGGACCCTGGTAGGGCCGCATCAAGTTCAGCAGCCGGCGCAACCGATGGGCGTCGTCCGCCTCCGGACCGGCAAACCTGTGGGTGTGGCGGCTGTCCCACCGGGTACCCAGAGCCGGCAGCAACAGTCCCCCGTCGGAAGCGATTGCCAGCGCCGAGGCGGCCCGGGACCAATCACGCGCCTTGGCCCGCGCGATAGCTTCGTGGGTATCGCCCCTTTCCCGTGGGACGGTGCGCAGGCCGAGCCGGCCGGGCGTCACCGGGGAGAGAGGCAGGCCTTCCAGCAACCACTGCAAGGTTTGCTGCTTTGCCGGGTTACCGGTGCCCAGCAGGATGGGCGTTGCACCTAGGGGAGCGGGTTGACCGGCCATGTTGATCCGTTGACCCACGCTTCGTTCACCGAACAACAGCCACTATCCGCCCACTTGCGAGACCGCGGGTGACGCCCCATGCGCCCGGCACTACAGGATTCGAGCCACGGCGCGGGCGGCGGCGCCGTCACCGCCCTGAAGCTTGATGGGCAGGGCCCAGAGTTCGAAGGTTTCTCCCACCAGCCGGTCCAGATTTATCAGGTTCTCGATGAGGGGTATGTCTTGGCCCAGGAGCAGCCGGTGCACCGGAAAATCATGAATGGTGGATGGGGCCGTCTGAGGATGCTTGTCGATGGGAAAGTCGACGGCGACGGCGTTGACCGAGCACTCGGCCAGGTAGCCCGCGCCCTCGCTGCTGAGGTAGGGGCCCGCAGTGTAGTAGCGGTCGCCGCCGGACTCCCGTTCGGCCCAGCCGGTGAACAGGACGGCGATCTTGTCCCGCAGGGTCCCCTCCTCGCCGCCGGCCTCCCGCAGGTTGGCGACGGAGATGGGGGTGCCGCGACGCGCCAGCTTCCGTAGGTCCAGAAGGAGGGCCGGCCCCATGTACCTCTCCAGGGGCATATCGTCCACGGTAATGCCGCCGGGGTGAAAGTGGTATGGGGCGTCCACGTGGGTGCCGACATGGGTCGCCAGGGTTAGCTTGGTATTGGACCGGGCATGGCTCTCGTGGGTCATCAGCGGTTCCATTTCCACCGAAACCAGGCCGGGCACGGCGGTGATCCGGTTGCCGCCCAGGGTCAGGGTCAGGTCAATCAGCTCGGGCATGATACCCCCTCAATTTGACCGTCTATGGTGCACCGGTCCCCCACGCCGTTGAACCGCGGGCGGGTAACCGGCGCTGCTGTTCGCCCTGTTGGCTTCGCCTAGTCTACCCCAGGCAGCAACTCCAGGAGGTCGGCCCGGTCGGCCTCGGCCCTGGCCCTGGCGGACGTGGACCGGGCCTCCACCGGCAAAGATTGCTCCCAGTCTGGAATCAGCAGGCGGGTACTGGGCGCCAGGCTCAAGATTACCAGAACCCCGACAAAGCTGAAACCCATGGACAAGACCAGGATCACGGTGAAAGAGCCGGTTGCGAAGATAACGAAGCCCGCCAGAATCGTGGCCACGGCGTGGCCCAACAGAGCGCCGGTTATCTCGATGCCGTAGAAAGTGCCCAAAGGTCCGGAGCCGAAGTATTGGCGGTTCACCACGGGATAGGCAGACATCTCGCCTCCATAGCCGATGCCGAAAAGAACGGCGAAAGCGTAAAACACCGAAGAGTCTTGGGCCCAGAACAGGACCAGCACGGTGAGCCCCTGGATGCCCAAGGCCGCCGCCATCACCGGTTTGCCGCCGAAGCGCTCGGTCATTATGGGGGTGACGAAACGGCTGCCGATGCTGAAGATGTTGATGAGGCTGAGAATCAGGGCGGCCCCGGTCAGGCTGATTCCCTGCTCGACGGCCAGGGGAATCGAGTAAATGAGTATGACCCCGTGGCCGGCGCAACCCAGGCTGTGGATGAGGGGCAAGTTCCAGAACTCTTTGGTGCGCCGCAGGTGGCGATTGAACACCTTGAGCCGGAGCTTCAGTACCTCTTTGGCCCAGACGGCCTCCAGGGGGGCACCATCGACGGCCCCATAGGGCTTGATGCCCAGTTGGGCGGGACGGTTTCGGAAGAAGGGCGCCGCCAGGAATATGGCGCCGCCGCCCGCGACACCGATGGTCGAGAAAGTGGCCTCCCACCCGACGCTTTCCAGGAGGTATCCCACCGTGGGCGCGATTGCGGCGGACCCCAGGCCGCCGGCGGCCCATAGTATCCCGACGCAAAGGCCCAGCCGCCGCTCGAACCACCCGTCCAACGCTGCGATCAGCGGGACCATGGCTATCGTCTGGGTCAGGGCGAGCATCACGCCGAAAACCAGGAAGAATTGCCACAGGGCGACGATCTGCCCCAACAGGACCATGCTGGCGGTGAAGAGGACCGCGGCCGTAACCATCATCTTGTGGGCGCCGTACCGGTCGGCGAGCCACCCGGCGATGGGAGAGAAGATGGCCCCGGTGAGATAGTAGGTCGCCAGGCCGGCGCCGATGGTACCGATGCTCCAGCCGAAACCGCCATCGGGATCGTTCAGCGGCGGAACCATCACTCCGGCCGCCATGCCGACGGACTGGGCGACGATCTGCACCACCGACAACACGGCCACGATTACCCAGCCGTAATGAATCCCGCCGGGCAGCCTGACTGCCTTGACCGATGGTTTAGGTTTTGCGTCGATGGTCATGTTTCGAGTCCGTTTGCGCTTCCCAGGCCGGAGGGGGTCCAATTGCCGGGCTTGGCGACTATTCGAGAATGTGGTTCGACAAGCTCACCACGAACGGTGGAGGAGGGTTCCCACCTGACCAGGTGGTTCGACAAGCTCACCACGGACGGTGGTAGAGTTCCCCGTCCGTTCGTCCCGGGCGTGTCGAAGGACCGTCCGCGCCGCATCCCGCGGATTTGCATGGCTGATCAATGAAGGGGGCACGCGGTGAGAAAGGCCTTCCCCCACCAGGTATCGCCCGTGCTGTCTTCGCCGGCCTCTACTGGTGTGGGGCTACTCTGGGCCGAGTCCAGGGGACTCGCATCGGTGCTTGCGCCACGGTTGGCGAAGCCGAAGGACAGCTTCCTATCTTGCTCGTCCACATCGGCGGAAACCGCCCAGGCGCCGAAGAAAATGATGAGGAATACCGTCGCCGCCGCCACCACCAAGAAGGTGGCGGGGATGGGAAAACGCTTCACTCCTTGCCTCGCGTCCTTCACCGCGTCTTCCCCGTTCATGAGGCGCACCGTGCCGCTAGCCCGGCTGCGCCGCCCGGTTGGCGGACGGCCGCCGGGGCGGCCTGCAGGGCGGGATGGCCGTATGGGTTACTATCAACACCGGGCACTATCCGGTCCGCGCCCGGTATGAGAGTCGTCGCCTGTGTGGTCGAGCGGGTGTGCAGCAAGCTTCCCTTTCGGATTTGGCGGTCAGCTAGTTAATCACGATGATAATTAATGATACAGCACCAACGACTGTCGATACCAGTCACGCTTAAGTGCAAATTCTTGGACTGGGGGATGTTGCCACGATCGTTGCCTTGGTCGAGTCTCACCGCCAAGGCAACGATCGGTCGAAAATCTCAGAGGGCTTTGAATCTGGGCTGATCCTGGTGTCCCCGGTTGCTTGGCTGCCGGCTCGGGTCTAGTTTCTTGTAATGGCTTGATAACCGGCCCGTCATCCCGGCGCAGGCCGGGATCCAGCCAAGCATCTCTGGATTCCGGCCTGCGCCGGAATGACGAGGGTGAGTAGGGAACGTCACACATCTTCTTCGCCGATGAAGAGAGATTGGCTAGATAGCACCCTAGTCGCTCCGCTCGACCGACCGGTCACCGGGGGGCCCAGGAGCAGATAGCTGACCGCTGACCGCTATTTCCCCCCTTGCGCCTGGTATTTGTCGCCCAAGGCAGTCTCCCAGCGGAGGTAGTGCATCATCTCCGCGGGGTTGCGGTCCACGCCGAGAATCACCACGTCCGTCGGCGAGGTCATCACGCCGGCCAATCCGTTTTCCACCGGTAGGCCCTCCCGCCGCCAGGCTTGCATCCCTCCCTCCAGCACCGAAACGTCCCGGTAGCCCAGCTCTTTCAGGGTGGCGCCGGCTAGGGTTGAGGCCCGGCCGTCGCTGCAGATGACGCCGATGGCGGCCTCCTTGGTTGGGGCGACATCACCAACTTGTAACTCGAGGGAGCCCCGTGGCACCCAACGGGCGCCGGCCACGTGCCCCTGGGCGAAGTCCTGGCTGGTATCGACGAAAATGACCACCGGCGGCGGGTTCTGGTAAAACTCCCGGGGGGACAGGAAACCCATACTGGAACGGGCTTCGGCCAGCCCGTGGGGAGCCTCTTCCGGCATCCCGTTCTCCAGGGCCAGGCCGGCGGCGGTCCAGGCGGCGGTGCCGCCGTCCACCGCGTAGGCCTCCTGAATTTCCAACTGCCGGTACCAGGAGGCGGCGTAGGTGGCCCGGGCCTTGCCGTCGCAGGCAAACACCACGGTGCTGTTATGTACCACCGCCAGTTCGTCGGACCTCTGCAATGCCTGGCCTCCGGGGAACCATTGGAAGCCAGGGATGTGCCCCGCCTCGTACTCTTCTCTGGTCCGAACGTCGATCAGGTAGACGGTCTCCCGGTCCCGCCTGCCCAGCGTAGCCTGGAGCGCCGGAATGTCGAGATAACGCACGCCATCTTCGGCGGCCAGCCGGGCCGCGTAGGTCTCGGCGGCGGCCAGACCCTCGGGTGAGGCCTCCGGCAGCCGGACCCGGTCGGCGCCCCGCTCCACTTCATAACCGGCCAGCACCCAGCCTGAGGTGCCGTTCTTCAAGCCCTGGATGTTGGAGAGCCCCATCCGCTGTAGCACCCTGGTGCCGACGATGCTGCGGGTGCGGCCGGCGCAGTTAACGATCACCGTCGTGTCGGGGTCCAGGTCCTTGACGATGTCGGTGATTCGCAAGGCCAGCTCCCCGCCGGGCACGCTACGGCCGCCGGGAATGCAGAAGCGCTGGTACTCCTCGGGGGTCCTGGTGTCCAGGATGACCAGCTTGTCGCCCCGTTCGATGCGCTGATGAAGGTCCGTGGCCTCGATCTCGGGCACCTGATGCACCACCTCCAACATTTCGCCCAGGTCTTTGCTGGGCACGTTGGTGCCCCACTGGGTGGGGTAGCCCTGGGTAGTCCACCGGTTGATGCCGCCTTCCAGAATGGAGACCCGCGTGTACCCCATCCGCTCCAGGGTGGCGCCGGCCAACCCGGCCCGGCGTCCGTCGTCGTCGCAGAGAACCAGGGAAGCTCCCTGGAACGGGACGGCCGCCGGCATCCGGACCTCCAGTTGCCGCCGGGGTATCAGGCTGGAGCCCGGAATGTGAGAGCTGTTGTACTCGCCTGCCTCCCGGACGTCGATCAAGGCGAACTGGGAGTCGCCGTCGAGCAGGCTTCTGAGGGCTGCCGGGGAAGTCATTTCGGTCATGTCCGGTACCTCCTCGGTTGTATTCTCGATTGTATTCCAGGATGCCTTGCGACCGGCGAGCGCCGCCCGCCTTTGGATCAGGCCGAGGCAATTATGGATAGCACCATTTCCGGTGTCAAGGGAGGCCGCTCGACGCACGACGCCCCGCCGATGGAGGCTCCCGGGGGCCGGTAAGGGGGCCGGGGCGGGGTCTGGGTTCCCTTCTCCGGCGGGCGGATGATAGAATAGACTTGGTGCTATCGCGGCTACAACAGTACCTCCACCGGGCAACCGGAGTGCTTCGGGCAGGTCGTTCCCTGTTCGAAGCGGAGGCCAACCGAGGCCGGCGGAAGCCACGAGTCAAGCGGCCTGCCCCGAGGGCGGTGTCTTCCCCGGCGCCATATTCGCGGAACCAGGAGACCCCCGGTTTGGATGACGAGGCTTTCGTTCGACGGATCAGCGAGAAGATTGAACGGCTGTCGGGACGCCAGGTCGAGCTGCGGATCGACGAGCAGGAAGCCAGTCAATTGCAGTTGGAGCTGAAGCGGGAGATCCCGCTGGTGGTGCTGGGCACCAACGTGATCCGCTACGCCGGTTTCGCCCGAATGTGCATTGAATACGCCGCGGCATCCATCCAGGAGGAGCGGCCCATCGATATGCTGGAGTTCCACCTGCTGCTGGCGCGTAACTAGCGCCTCGCCACCGGGCTAATGACACAAGGGCCGCCATCATCCCCTGAAATGCGCCGTCCCTGGTTCTACCAGAACTGGTTCCTTATCGGCGCGTTCATTCTGGGCTGGCCGATTGCTCCCCAGTTCGTCCTTTGGCCCGTGGGGGCTATCCTGGTGATCCGTTCCCCCTGGCATCAGGGTATGCCCATCAGAGTCCTTGCTTGGACGATGTTGCTCACCGGGGGGGGAATGTTGGGATGGCGGCTCCAGAACGCGCCCAGCCCGGTCACGGTTGCCGTCATGGTGATACCCGGCTTGTTCCTGACCGTGGTGACTCAGGCATTGTGGGTCCGTTACCGGGCGGACCTCCTGGCGGAGGGTAGACGGTCAACTACAACGGCGGCCTCGGAAGAGGTTCCGCTAGCTGCATCCAGCCGGGCCCGGTCCCGCCGCCGGGTACGTCGCAGGCGCGGCGCCGGACGCACCCCGCGCCGGCCTTCATGATGCCGCCGGCCCTTTTCTTGTCTTCCTTCAACAAAGGCGCCAAAGGTGCTGGTTCACACCGGTGACGGTGAGAATTTCAGGCAGGGCCCCCGGTAGGTGTCAAGGAGAACCCGCCCGAGGCGGGAAGAGGACCTGGGTCTGCTTGGGACCCCACTTCCTTCCAGACTCTTTGCGGAGCTTGCGCCGAGTCTGGTCGAGGGGTGCAGCAAACGAGTGACAATCGGGGTCGAACCGGCCCCGGCAACCGATCTCTTATCTGGTATCCGGCCCGGTCCAGGCTGAATGCCAGATTTTTTTACAGGCTTGTCAGCGGATTGGCGATCGGTTTAAAGGCGGGCTTTGTTGGACGACCAGTCCATTGTGAAAAACGCGGCGCCCGGCAGGCCGGTGGTTTCATCAGAATATACCGGAGAATATATGGGGGTAAAGATAGATGGCTCAACAGGAAGAACCGTTTCGGCGCGGGATGGTCGTGGTGGCCCACGCCGATGATGCCGAGTGGGGTTGTTCAGGTACGGTGGCCAAATGGTGTGCCGAAGGGTGGGAAGTCGTCCACGTCTTGTGCACCGATGGCAGCAAGGGGAGTGACGACCCAGGGATGACCAGTGGCAGGCTGGTCGAAATTCGCCAGGAGGAACAGCGGAACGCTGGAAAGGTGCTGGGTCTGCACGACGTGGTGTTCCTGGGGTACGAGGATTCGATGCTTGAACCCACCCTCGATCTGCGCCGCGATATCGTACGGGCGATCCGCCGCCACAAGCCCGACGTGCTGATTTGCATGAGTCCATTGCGGCGCCTGAGCGGCGACGATTACCTGGGCCATCCGGACCACTACGCCTCCGGAGAGGCGGCCCTGTCCGCCGTTTTTCCTTCGGCCCGGGACCGGCTGACCTTCCCGGAGTTGCTCGAAGAAGGGCTGGAGCCCCACAAGGTCCGGGAGGTGTGGGTTATGGGCCACCCGGACCCGAACAACTACGTCGACGTGGCCGGCTACATGGACATCGCGATCAAGTCGCTGCAACAGCACCAGAGCCAGGTCCCCGGCGAGAATGCGGAGAACCACATGAGGAGCTGGCGAAGCCGGACCGGCGAGAAGGTGGGTTTCCAGTACGCCGAGGCATTCAAGCGCTTCCGGCTGGGCTGACCTCAGGTCTGGACTCATTGGAATTGGCTCAAACCGGTCACGAAATATTGCCACAGAGACACAGAGAACACAGAGACGTTAAATCAAGAAAGACTCTGTGACCTCTGTGCCTCCGTGGCTAACCCCGGGTCTACCAGCTGCAACCAGCCACGCAGCCGGACCTAGGCCGGTTTCTTGGCCACCACCTTGACGCTGGACACGTTCAGGGGGGAACCGTCTCCCTTATCGAACCGGACCTGCTCGTCGGTGATCTCGATGTCGACGAACCCGGCGCCGCGCAACCGCCCCAGGTAGACTTCCCGGTCCTCGGCGCCGGCGATGCATGAGGCCCAGGCTTCCGGATCGGTGCGGCTGGGTCCATCGCTGCTGAGGGCCATGACATCCGACAGGTGCAGCCGGCCGCCGGGGGACAGCACGCGGAAGGACTCGCCGAAAACCGCGTCCTTGTCGGGGGAAAGGCAGACCACGCAGTTGGAGATGATCACGTCGACGCTGCCGTCGGGCAGGGGCATGTCCTCCATCTCGCCTTTGACGAACTCCACGTTGGTCAACCCCAGGTTGGACTGGTTATGGCGGGCCAGATTCAGCATGTCATCGGTCATGTCCAGACCGGTAACATGACCTTCCTCGCCAACCTGCTGGGCCGCCAGGAAACAGTCGATGCCCCCGCCGGAGCCCAGGTCGAGCACTCTCTCTCCTTTCCGCAGATCGGCCAGGGCGGTGGGGTTTCCGCAGCCCGCCGACGCCGCCACTGACTCGGTGGGCAGGCCGGCCAGTTGCCCTTCACTGTAGAGACGCAGCGCCCGGTCCATGTCGGCGGGGCTGCAGCATCCGTCGCCGCAATTGTCGGCTTGGGGCGCCTCGGTAAGCTCAATCACGCCTCTGGCTCTGGCCCCGTACTTTTCCCTCACCAGTTTCTTGATTTCCTGTGAATCAGTCGCCATGTGGCTATACCTCCTGCGGGCTATTTTACGGTTGCGGCGGCCGCCGGCTCGGCCAGGGCCTGGTTCACCGTTTCTTCTACTTTCGGCAGCATCTTCTCCCAGACGCGGGCGGCGGCGCGGAATGCGGCAAAGCCGGAGGGAGTCAACCAGCAGAGCCGGCGCCGGCGTCCCCGATGCTCCTCCTCCCGGCACTCCACGTAGCCCCCTTCCAGAAGCTCTTTCACCGTGGAGTAAACCATCGCCTCGGTGGGCTCGCAACACCCCTGGCAGGCCTCGCGGATGGCCAGGTTGATGCCATATCCGTGGACCGGCCCTTTGGCCAGTTGGGCCAGTAACAGGAACCGGCAGAGGCTGCGTTTGACCAGGTTTTCCCAATATGCTTCTTGCTGCATAATGCTTGATCTCTCCGGGCTGTCGAAAAACCCGGCTCCCTGGGGCTCGGAGCAGAGGTTCGCTCTGAACGGCTACCCGGGAGCAGCCCGGCATTCATACTTAACTGCGTTGAGTATTGTAGACATCGCGGCAAACCTTGTCAACCCCTCGAATCTCGTCCTCGCTTCCCGCCGGCCGTTCCGTCTCGAACGCGGCGGCCCGGCAAGAATTCTTGACAACCTTTCAGGCCCACAATACAATCTGCCTAATGGCCCGGAAGCCAACCGAAGGCGATTTCGCCCACGGGTGGCCTGCCCCATTCCCGTACAGTTTCCGCGTCGTAACCGGCCCGTGTCGTAACCGGAAAGGAGGAACCCATGGCTAGCTACCCAACGGTAAGATACAAGGAAGAAGGCATGCGTGAGGGCATGCAGATCGAGGACTCTGAGATATCGGTAGAAGATAAGGTCGAGCTGCTCGACGCCCTCTCTGAGACCGGATTGAATCACATCGTCGTCGGCTCGTTCGTCAGCCCCAAATGGACGCCCCAGATGGCCCGGATCGATGAGATCGTAACCAAGTTCAAAGTCGTTCCCGGTGTCACGTACACGGCCCTGGCTTTGAACCCCCGGGGCGTGGAGCGGGCCAAGGCCTACTCGCCGCCGCTGACCATCGAGCGTGACGCTTACCCACGGCTCAACTGCCACTTCTGCGACGTATTTACCCGGCGCAACACGAACCGCTCCCAGGCACAAGAGATGGAGCGGTGGCCTCAGGTCGTGGCCCAGGCCATGGAGGCGAATGTTAAGGAAGCCGGCATCGGCTGCAACGCCACCTGGGGCTCCAACTTCCTGGGGCCGTTCCCGGTGGACGCCGTGATGACCTTCTTCGAAGCCCAGCACAATTTGTGGGACGAGGCGGGCATTAAGGTGAAGAGCGTTGCTATGGGCGACCCCATGAGCCATTGCACCCCGGCCAAGGTTGAGGAGAGCGTGTACCGGGTGAAGGAGCGCTGGCCGGATATCACCCACTTCCGCCTGCACCTCCACAACGGACGCAACATGGCTATCGCCTCGGCCTACGCCGCCATTCGCGTCCTGGGTCCGGAGGATACCCTGGACCTGGACGGCACCATTGCCGGCTACGGTGGTTGCCCCTACTGCGGCAACGGCCGGGCCACCGGCATGGCCCCCACCGAGGACATAGTTCACATGTTCGAGGACATGGGAATCGACACGGGAGCGGACGTCGAAAAGCTCATCGACTGCGCCTGGATGTGCGAGCGCATCGTGGGCCGGGAGCTTTACGGACACGTCTCCAAGGCCGGCCCCCGCCCCAAAACGGTGGACAAGCTCTACGATATCAACATGCCCTTCGTGGAGACGTTGGACCAAGCCAAACACTTCAAGAAGGGTCCAAGCACTTACGAAGGCGGCATTTACCCTTACAGTCAGCCAGTCACTAGCCCCTACCGGGACCGGTTGGAGCGCGGGCTGCCCGCTTACGACCCAGCAGGTGGCGATTTCCCCTGGAAAGAGGACTGGTTCGCCGGCAAAAATAGCTCGTAGACGGCTGACACCAACCGCTGGCCGATCTAAAGCCGGGGCTGCCCTTGAGAATCGGGCGGCCCCGGCCATTTTCTTGTTTTCTGTTGTACGGAGGGGGAGTTTCGGCACGTTCCGCCCGGTAGCCCGTCGCGGCCAGGGGTGCTAAGATGGTCGCCAGAATCAGATGTCGAACAGAATAGGGGAGGCCCATCCATGACGACGACGAATCCCACTGATCCCAACCAGGTGCGGGTCACCGGCGAGAACTCCTTCATCCGGCTGTCCCAGGAGGATGGAGGCCCCCTGACCACCCGGGTCAGCCACTGGCGGGTGCTTCTCTCGCCGGGCGGTCCGGGCCACGTGCTCTTCGCCAAAAGCGAGGCCATCGATGACGAGGTCCGGATCTATTCGGATAACATCGCCATGGCCCGCTGGCTCCAGGAGGAGATCGAGAGCATGCTGTTCCCCGAGTTCGCCGATCAGAGCCTACCGGTGATCGACGCTTTATTCGAGAAACGCGGCGATGGCATCTCCTTTTGGACCGAGATCGTTGAGAGTGAGGAGGACTCGATCATCCTGACCTGGCACGACTTCGTCGAGCCCTTTATGGTCGCGGCCACCGTCGGCGTCATTCCGGGGCGGACCCATGGGGTCTACAGCTGCTTCCTGCCAGCCCGGCGGGCCCAGATCACCATCAACGGTCTGGTGCCCGGAGGCTCCGTGTTCCCGTCGATGCGGGGCGACCGGGTCAGCAGCACCGCCTGCGTGGCCTGGTCCGAGACCTGGGTCCGGCCTTATTAACCGGTCCAGCAATTTCAGATGAAACCACCGCACCAAGGGTAATCCCCGCTAGTATCCCCCTTTGTAAAGAGAGACTGAGGGGGATTTCACCCATCAATCAACTATAGGTTTCCGTGCCAGGGTCCGTTACCGGCTGGCCATCCGGGAAAAGGGAGGTAAACCATGACAGGGTTGGACATGTCCGACAGCGCTCCCGCGACCGCCTTGCTCCCCGAGTTAGAGTCCGAGCTGTACCGCATGATCTCCGCCGAAGTGGAGGGGCTGAGCGACGAGCAGCTCGACTTCGAATCGGACCGGTGGGAATGGAGCAAGTGGAGCATCCGGCGCAACTTGAGTCACGTGGCATCGGGGGACTACCGGTGGCTGCTCCTCCGGTGGGGGCCCCAGCTATTCCCCGAGGGCCTGCCCGACATCGCGGACCTGGACAACATCATGAACTCTCCCTACGACCGGCGTCTGGACGAGAACGTGTATTGGGAGGTGTCGTCCATACTGGCGGTGCTCCGCCGGGGCTTGGAGCTTTGCCACTCCGTGCTGGCCGGAGAGACGGTGGGCACCTCGCGAAGCAAGGAACTCAAGTTCGACGATTCCGGGAATTGGGCCGTCTTCGCCCAGGCCCATCCCCGGGGCATCCGCTGGGACCCCGATGATCCCTCTCAAGTTTACATAACCCTGGAGGCAACCCTCCGCCACCGGATTTTCGAGCACACCACCCACCTTTACAACATTCAGCGCCTGAAACGCGCTCAGGGGCTGGAGGCTCGGGTCGAAATTCCCTTTGAAGGATATTTCGCCCTCCCCACCTGGGACCGGAGCGAGCCATAAGCCATCGATGGGCGTGCCGGCTTCAAGATATTCTGGGACCCCGGCAAGAGAAGCCGGCCGGCGCGCGCAATAAGCAGCATATGGAGGACCAATGACCAGTCCCTACTCCGGCCGGGACCACGTGAGGGCGGCGTACAAGAGGGAGTTCACCGACCGGGTGCCCAGCTACCCCATCCTGGGGGCCTACAACGCCAGGGAGTTCGGCTACACCATCCGGGAATACCTGACCGATGCCACCAAGCTGGCCCAGTCTCAGATTGGGTCTTTCGATATTTACCGGCCCGACGTGGTGGTGGTGATGGCGGACCTCAACATGGAAGCAGAGGCAGCCGGGAACGAGTTGATCTTCCCCGAGGACGCCATTTGTCAGATAAAGCAGCACGTGCTGCGGGACAAGGGCGCGCTGGGCCGGCTTAGCGTTCCGGACCCTGGCAAGGACGGCCGGTTACCCTACTACCTGGAGGCCTGCGAAAAGGTGAGCCAGGCCATCGAGGAGTCCCCGGTGGGGAGTGTCATCGTGGGCCCCTGGGCCATCGCCGTGACCATGCGGGGCGCGGAGCAACTGATCATGGACACCGTGGATGACCCGCCATTCGTGCACGAGCTGATGCGTTTCACCACCGAACTGGCCACCAAATTCGGAGACGCGATCTCGGCGCTCCGGGTGGGGCTGAGCTATTCGGAGGCCCCCGCATCGTGCAGCCTCATCTCGCCTCCGATATACCGGGATTTCATCAAGCCCTACCACACTCAACTCGTGGACCACTTCAAGGAGCGCCGGACAGGCATCGCGATGCACGTGTGCGGCTATATCGACCCCATTATGAAAGACATTGTGGAGACGGGCTGCTCGGCGATCAGCATGGACACCCCTTCATCTCTGGAAAAGATGGTGCGGGAAGCCGAGGGCAAGTCGGTCATCATCGGCAACGTCGCGACCGATATCTTCCAGGCGGGCATGGAGCAGGAGATGGAGGCCGAAATCAGGCGCTGCGTGGACGCCGCCGCCTCCGGCAGCGGCTTCATCCTGGCCACGGGGTGCGAGGTCCCACCTGACGCCAGCAAAGAGCTGGTGCAGCGCTTCTGCGACTTCGCCCGCGCCTACGGTCGCTACGACAAGAGCTGATGGTGCATCAAGGAGCGGACCCATGCCCGAAGAACCGGTCCTGCCGGTCCTACCGGCTCTTTTAGATGTGATCGACGGCATCGCCATCCTGACGATCAACAACGCCAGGAAACGTAACGCGCTCTCCCTGGCGGTGCTGGTGGCCCTGAAAACCCATCTGGAAGACATTCGAGAGGACCCGGGCGTCCGGGTGGTCGTCGTGCGGTCCCATGGTCCGGCTTTCAGCTCGGGGTATGACCTGAGCGAGATGGCGGGCCGCGACGAGGAAGGCTACAGGAGCCTCTTTGCCGCCTACGCCGAGGTCATGGAGGCCATCCGGCTGTTGCCCAAGCCGGTCATCGCCCAGGTCCAGGGCCTGGCCACCGCCGCCGGCTGCGAGCTGGTCGCCCGCTGCGACCTGGCCGTCGCGTCCGACACCGCCTCCTTCGCCACTCCGGGAGTCCTGATGGGCATGTTTTGTACCACCCCCGCCGTTGCCGTCTCCCGTGTCGTGCCGGTCAAAAAGGCCATGGAGATGCTGCTGACCGGCACTCCCATTCCGGCCCGGGAGGCCCTGGAGGCCGGTCTGATCAACCGGGTGGTGCCGCCGGAGGAACTGGAGGAGCGGGTGATGGCCCTTGCCCGCCAGATCAGCGGCGGGAGCCTCAAGGCCGTGGCCACCGGCAAGCCGGCCTTCTACCGGCAGCTGGAGATGGACCCTCCGGCGGCCTACAAGTTGGCCGAGAGAGTAATGATGGACGACCTGCTGGCTGGGGAAGCCCAGGAGGGGATTGCCGCCCGCCTCGAGAAGCGGGAGCCCCGGTGGTCCGGCTGACCGCTTCATTTATAGCGACTATCCCCTAAAGCGATGATCCCCGGAGCGACGCGGCTATATGCCATGGCCGGGTGAAACTGACTAATGTCATTCCGGCCCCAGAGAGAGACCTCATTGATACGCTGAGATTTTTCGCTTTGCTCAGAATACTTCATGCTGGCTGCAACCAGCACTACGGCCGACGAAAATAAGAGTCATCCCGAATCCTTTGCGGGAAGGAAGAGGGATCTGGGGAGGCGGAGGAGAAGCCCCAACGCAAATGCCTAGCCGCTGCGGCTGGCGCGGCATGACACTTTCGTACCAATGACAGCTTTCAGTATTTGGTTGACCAGGTATTGGTCCAGTGTTTAGTAACCGGCATGATGCCCGGCCCGTCATCCCGGCGAAGGCCGGGACCCAGAGAAACTGGCTGGATTCCGGATTACGCCGGAAAGACGGTCGTAGCGCCGGAAAGACGGTGGTGTGGCCGGAGTGACGATCGGGGCGAGGGAAAGTCGCCCAATTTCGCCGATGTAACCCTATTTGCAGGACAATACCCTATCGGTTCTGACCCGCATGGCGGCTGTCGCTGCTGAACCACCTTTCGTCCGCCAGGACCACGGAGGTGTCCATCTGGCGCAGAGGAACCGACCAGTAGCGCCTCAGCAGCCTATCCTTCTCCGCCGGTGAGACCAGGCTGAAACCGCGCTTTTCGTAGAAGCGAATGGCCCAGGCCGCGTCGGCCCAGGTGCCGATCAACACCGGGCGAGTGGCGCCGGTGACCAGGTGGGAGAGCAGCCGGTCACCGATGCCCCGGCTCCGCCGGGCCGTACGGACGTAGGCGTGCCGTATGAGGGTAACGTCCTCGACGTGTTGGATTCCCATGACCCCGGCCAACTCCCCGTCCTCCAGGAAGCCCCGGAACTCGACCCCCTCCCGCATCTCCCGCCGCAGCTCGTCTTCGGACATGTAGGGCTCCTTCCAGCAGTCGGCGGGAATTGTTCCTTTATAGGCTTGGGCCGCGTCGTTGATGATCTCGCAGATCGTCTTGAAATCGGCGTCTTCGCATTGGCGGATCATGTGTATCCCCCATTCCGGGAGTCTTCGGATTTGTCGATGCCGGTGGTGCGCCGCCCCGTCGACCTTGATTCTACTCGAAACGGAGGGCTGGAGTATTCCGGCCCCAAGGATATGATGGCCGGGCGAAGGCTAGATGCGGCGACGCTGGGAACGGGCATGCCTGGGAGCCTTCCTAGACAAACCAATTTCGACGCCACATAATGGCGCCCATGAATCACCCAATATTCATTATCGTCACCTTGATGATTGCGATGGTGGCCGCGGGGTGCTCCACACTGAAAACGGAGCTAGCGCCAACGTCGAGACCCACATCCCCTCCGGCGCTCACCCGGGTGACGGCGACACAACCCACGGCCCCGGGTGACGGCGACACAACCCACGGCCCCGGTGGGCGGCCACGCAACCCACGGCCCCGCCGGCAACCGCGCAACCGTCAGCCTCTCCGGTCTTCACCCCGGCCGCGACGCCTCCCATGACCGAGGAGCCACCTATTGCCAGGGACGCCGCGCCGCGGCAGCTCACCACCGGCCCAGACCTGGACCCAGCCTGGGACCCGCGGGGAGGCGCCATCGCGTTCATGACCAGCAAGCCCGGCGCCACGGACCGGCCCTATGATATCGGCGCCGTAGCGCCGGACGGGACCGGCGAGCGGGTGATGGCCTCCGGCCCCAACCGGGACATCGGCATCGGCGGCGAACTCTCCTGGGTGGGGAAGACCGGCCTGCTGATGACCAACGAGCGGATTTTCATTCACGAGTACATGACATTCGATTCAGCAAAGGCGCCCTTTGACCGGACCGTTCAGGACGGCAATGATGCCGCGTTCACCCGGAGACTGGTAATTCCCGGCGGCATGGGCGGTGACGGGGTTTCGGTTTCCCGGGACGGCAAGACCGTCATGTGGATGATTCGCACGTCCCACAACCCGGCGAGCTGGGTAGTAACAATCCGCACGGCTGATGTTGGAGCCCTCAACGGTCAGTCTGCCATCGACTTCGGCAATGTGGTTTGGACCCACTCGGGGGCCACCGATGGCCCTAACATTCCCCGAGGTTTTAGCCTGGCGCCGGATGCCGGGTTCTTTGTTATGAGCATCAGCATTAAGACCGGTGATGGCACGCGGGCGGGGGAAGGCTACGATCTCTTCGTCTTCGACAGCTCGACCGAGGAGGAGATTCGCCGTCTCACGACCAGCGGTTCCGGCGGCGTACATAACCTCTATCCGGATGTCTCGCCAGACGGCCAGCAGCATCTCCCGCATCTGGGCCTCATGGAGGGGGGCGAACCGGGCGCCCATCAGCTTGCAACCCTCGCCGGCTCCCGCCCCGGAAGCACCCTCTTGTGGGGGCGGATGAAACGACAGGCACGTACGGAGCGCCTCCCATGACGGAACAGCCGCGTTGTACA
>JASMCQ010000057.1 GCA_030753265.1 Dehalococcoidia bacterium | reverse complement strand
AAGGTGCTCGACTACACCGTGATGGCCGTCCCAGTCCCTCATACGGTCCCTGCCGCGGGTTTTCAGATTGCGTCGGGCGATGTCAGCCTGTTCTACACTGGAGACACGGGCCAGGGTCTGAGCGACGCCTGGGAGCACGTTGCCCCCAGCACGCTGCTCACTGAGGTCACCTTCGGCAACGAGAATGAGGCCTGGGCATTGAAAGTCGGTCATTTGACCCCTCGTTTGCTCGAAGAAGCGCTGGTGAGCTTCAAGAAGGAGCGAGGGTACTTGCCGAAGGTGATCGTTACGCACATGAACCCGCCGTGGGAAGTGCAGGTCAAAAGCGAACTGAGGCGGCTTGCCCGGAAGCTCGGCGTAGAATTTCTGGTATGCCGGGCCGACATGAGGGTCACGCTCTAGGCAGGCCGGCCAGGGGTCACCGCGTGCCCGCGTGGTTGGATGTCCGGGTACTCCAGCCAATTATGGCGATGGCTGTCCGGTCAGGCAACTGGGATAAGGAGACCATCGTTGGGACCCCCGGCCTGACGGCAGAAACAACCGGGGATGCCAAGAAGTCAAATCAAGATCGTCCATGGCTTTCCGGTGAATTGCGACATACGTTTATGGGAGGGAGAGATGGCTGAGTACACGGCGTACTTCAATGGCGAGTGGGTACCATTCAGCCAGGTAAAGATCAGCCCCTTGGATCGGGGCTTCATGGTCGGAGACGTGGTCTTCGATGTCGCCCGCACCTTCAACGGCAAGAGCTTCCGAATGAAGGAGCACATCGACCGGATGTACCGCTCCCTCAAGTTCGTCCGCATCGATCCCGGCCTGCCTCCGGAGGAGATGCAGGACATCGGCGAAGAGGTTATCCGGCGGAACGAGCACCTGCGCGCCGAAGCAGGCGACTTCACCGTCACCGTGTTCGTGACCAGGGGGCCGGGCCGCTGGGCTCGCGACGCCGGGCCGCCCACCGTCTGCTTCAAGGTGGGAGCGATCGACTTCGGCCGGTTCGCCGGGCTCTACGGCCAGGGAGCCCACGGCGTCATCGCCCGTAGCCGGAGCTACCCGGTGGAGTCACTGGATCCCAAGGTCAAGCACTACAGCCGGATGAACTTCAACATGGCCGACCTGGAGGCGGGTGACGTGGACCCGGAGGGCTGGCCGATCCTCATGGACGGCGAGGGCAACCTAACCGAAGGGACCGGATACAACGTGTTCCTGGTCAGCGATGGGGTCATCCGGACCCCCGGAGACCGCGCCATCCTCCAGGGCATCTCCCGGGAGACGGTATTTGACCTGGCGCGAGGGCTAGACATCCCCGTGGTGGAGGAAGACCTCCAACCCTACGACCTCTACACGGCCGATGAGGCCTTCTTCTCCGGCACCAGCCCGTGCGTGGTACCGGTGACCAGGGTGGACCGGCGCGAGCTAGGCGACGGGAAGCCCGGACCCATAACCCAGCAACTTCTGGCCGCCTGGAGTGAGTCCGTGGGCCTGGACATCGTGGACCAGGCGATCCGGTTCGGCCGAGGCTAGGCGCAGGGTATCTGGGTAAGGCCGGGGGGACCCACTCGGTGGCCCCCTCGGAGAGGGAGCCGGGCCGATTCGGTAGCTTCATATGCCCGGCACTAGATGTCGAAGAATCCGGGCCACGGTAATTGTAGCTGAGGACTACTCCAACAGACACGAATCTATCGAACGCCGATTTATGACGGCGAGCACCAGTATCGAGTTCGGCCAACGGCCAAAAGCATTCCGAGTTTGGGTCCCAGAATTTCGGCCCGCGCCAGAGTGGTGCGTTGCACCTGCCTAGCCCTATTTCTGATTATTGGCTATCAACTCCTCGGCGTTCTGGTAGGCAATTAGTTCCTGAATCTTCGGTTTCGAACGGCCCGATTCCCGCTAACACCTTCCATTCATTTGGTACAATCTCCGAGGAAGTCAAAAAACCCAGAAAGGAGAATCACATGCGAGCACAGGTCAGCTTAACTCCGGCAGAGTCCAAGCGCCTAATCGCCAAGGCCACAGCCCGCACCGAGGAGGTTCGCCGAGCGGCTGCGGAGGGAACCATAGTGGTGCACCCCAGCAGCAGCACCTATTTCGTTGTGGAAGAAATCACCGGCCAGAGGCCGCATACAGCCACTTGGGTATGCGGCATCGTTGTGGAAAAGGGCGCCTGCGTGGAGATGGGCACGATGACTTCTTCGAACCCACGGCCTCGGGAAGGGGCGGTGCGCACCGTGGGTGATTTTCCCCACTCTTGGGTCATTGAGGGAGGTAAGCTATCCGTCGGTGAAGACCTGAACTCACTTATGGAGCGGTTGGGCTCCGGGGACGTCTACATCAAAGGGGTGAACGCTCTGGATGCGGAGGGTAACGTTGGGGTGCTCATCGGGAACAAGTTCGAAGGAGGGACCGTGGGAATGGTCATGGGAGCCGCCCGCCGCAACGGATTTGGCGTAATCTTCCCCGTTGGCCTGGAAAAGCTCATCCCCCTTCCGGTGAAAGAGGTGGCCAGGGAAGCCCGAAAGCAAGAGTACGAGTACTCGATGGGCCTCAGCTGTGGACTCCTCCCAGTCCCTGGGACCGCGTTGACTGAACTGACCGCCGTCGAGATCCTGAGCGGCGCCCAAGCCACTCCGATCGCCAGCGGTGGGTTGGGAGGGGCCGAGGGATCCGTGATGCTTGTAATAAATGGAGAGAAGGAACAGGTGTGGCAAGCCATAGAGCACGTGGAAGCCTGCAAGGGGGCCAGCCTTCCCCAGGTGCGGGTTCCCGACTGTTACAGCTGCACCGCCACCATTTGCGATTTCCCAATCGGGGATAAGCACTGGGCTTAGAGCATCGGAGAGCGGGCGAACCCCGATAGGGGACCGGGTACCGACCAACCTTATTCATGCTGGTCTGCGCTGAATCAGGTTCGGTCAAAGTTGCAAGCTCGAAAGCGCCCGGCGGGTCGCAGTGTTCGGTCTCCGGTCCTCCTATCCGCCGGACTCGCGGTAGGCGCGGAGGATGAGGTGGACCCTTCGGTTGGACCGGATTGGGATTTGAACACGAAGCCCAGCCCGCCCGGTTGGGGCCAGTATCGATGCAAGATTCTGCTTGTCTGCTGGGCGGAGAGCGCAACATCGAGAGTTCGGCGGAAGGAGCATTGGTGGTGGCCAAGCTCCCGCTGACTAACCCAAGACCGATGGGTTATCCGCCCACGACGCGCAATCATCATTTGCCGCCGGAATGAAATGACCTGCACTCCAAGCTGAAGCCCGGCGTAGACCGCCGGTGATGATGGAATGTGTTCGGGGGTAAGAAGAACCGAGCGAGTGGAGTTGGCGTGAGTTCTTGGGGCGAAGCTTCAGTGGAACCTGAGGGGAGCGGATAGCCGATGTTCGCCGGGAAGCTTAGCGTTGGTTGGGCCGCTGGGTCCGCTAAAGCCCCGCCTCGTACAGAAAGTCACCTGAGGCATAGCTCTTCAACAAGGTGCGGGCGATGATTGTTTGTTGGATCTCGTTGGTGCCCTCGCCGATCATCATCAAGGGCGCGTCGCGGAAGTAGCGCTCCACGTTGAGGTCCTGAGTGTACCCGTATCCGCCGTGAATGCGCAAGGCGTCGATGGTTACCTGCATGCACATCTCGCTGGCGAACAGCTTGGCCATGCCTGCCTCCAGGTCGGCGCGCTCGCCCCGGTCTTTCTTGTCGGCGGCGTGCCGGACCATGAGATGGGCCGCCTGTAACTGGGTGGCCATCTTCGCCAGCATCATTTGGATGGCCTGGTGCTCGGCGATGGGCTTGCCGAAGGTCTCCCGGTGGCGGGCGTACCCGATGGCCGCTTCCAGGGCGGCACGGGCGATGCCGACACAGCGGGCGGCCACGTTGACCCGCCCCAACTCCAGGCCGCTCATGATCTGGTAGAACCCCTGGCCCTCCTCACCGCCGACCAGGTTACTCCCCGAGACCCGGTAATCGTCAAAGACCAACTCGCAGGTGTCCACCCCTTTGTACCCCAGCTTGGGTATATCCCGGACCACGTTAAACCCGGGCCCCTTTTCGGCGATGAAGATGCTCATGCCCCGGCGCGGAGGGTCGGCCGCCGGGTCGGTCTTGACCACCAGGGCGAAGGTGTTGCCGTGGCGGCCGTTGGTGATCAGGGTCTTGGCGCCATTCACCACGTATTCGTCACCGTCCCGGACTGCCCTGGTTTTGATGGCCTGAACGTCGCTGCCCGCATCGGGCTCGGTGATGCAGATGCCGCCCCGCTTCTCGCCGGTAGCCATGAGAGGGAGGAAACGTTCTTTCTGTTCCTCGGTGCCGCCGTTGACCACCGTGTAGGACATGATGACGTGGGAGTTGAGAATGCCGCTCAGGCTCATCCATCCCAGGCAGATCTCCTCGATGATCAGGGCGTAGGTAGCTACATCCAGCCCCAGGCCGCCGTACCGCTGCGGGATGATGGCGCCAAACAGGCCCAGCTCCTTCATCCGCTCCACCAGCTCCGTGGGGTACTCGTCGGCATGCTCCATGCGGGGGGCCACGGGCACCACCTCCCGGCGAACGAACTCGCGGATGGTGTTGACGATGCCTCTTTGGGTTTCCGTAAGCTGCGCCACGGCCTCTCCTTCGAAACCTACTCTTTGGGACCGAAGACTCGGGGCGATGCGGCCCGCCCCATGCGGACGAGTCGTCCCTGTTGATTATACTGCCTGCGCTGTTGCAAGGTCGCTAGCAGCCGCGGGGTATCAGCGACAGTTGGACGCTTCGGCACCGAAGAGTCAGGCCGGCGAGACGCATGGCCGCGTCCCGTCAAGTGGTGTAGGAGGGTGTCATTCTCACGGAGTTGCTGAGCTGCCGTCGCCGGCAGCAAGCGTGGTTCAAGCTCCGGCAGGGAGAACTCCGGGCTCCCTGAGGATATTCGAGGGCGCCGGAGCAGGGTGATCGCCTTCGGTCAACACATCTATCATATCCAAACACCGCAAACGGAAGTCAACCCTGCGACGCAACGCCGGCCCCACCTCCCATCACCGCACCGAATGAGACGGACGCAACGACAGGAGATGGCATCGCCGCCGGCGTGAGTTCCGCCGCAGAGATTGCCGTCTCCTGGTGCTGCCGCTCCGAGGGTGAGCCGGCCGGCATCCATTATTGGGTCTTACTGGGGACTTACTTCGGATCGTCGCCTGGGTCCAGGTCGCCTGGGTCCAGATTGAACAGCCGGGTGAAAGCCTCGCAGTCGGCAGCGCCTCCCTGACCCCGGAGCGCCGCCATCGGGTTGTGGAGCAGCTTTCTTATCAAGCTTCGGCTCATCGTCTCAATGTCATTTCGCTGCTTCTCGGTGATCTCCGGAAGAAGATTCAGGGTCTTCGCCACCTCACGCTGCCGGAGTTCTTCGGCTTGGTGATACAGCGCGGCCAGGGTTGAGTCCACCAAGGAGGAACCCCTGGACTCGGAGAAACCGGCCACCGCCTCTTCTATGATGGCTTCCACTTTTACAACCTCCCCTTCTCGCTCTCGGCGATTAGAGGCGGAAACTGCCTGCAAGTCATCGATATCGTAGAGGCTCACCCCCGGGATGTCCGCCACCACCGGGTCAATGTCCCTCGGCATCGCGATGTCCATGAGCAGCAGGGGGTTGCCGTGATGTTCTCGAGCGGCCTGTTTGACGGCCGCGGCGCTGATGACGTGGGTGGAGGCGCCGGTGGCGCTGATGACGATATCTGCCTCGGCCAGGGCTTCCACCAAACGGTCAAACGGCAGGGCGATTCCTCCCAGCTCGTCGGCGAGGCTGCGGGCCCGGTGATACGTGCGGTTGACCACGGTGATGCGACCGACGCCGGCCTTGGCCAGCGCCCTGCAGGCAAGCTTTCCCGCTTCTCCTACTCCCACCAGCAGCGCCGTGGACTCCCGTAGCTCGCCCAGCGTCTCGCGGACCAACTCGACGCACACGTAGCTCACCGACATGGCGTGGCGCCCGATTGCGGTCTCTTTGCGGGCCTTTTTGCCGACGCGAAGGGCCTGATGGAACAGCTTCGAGAGGTCCCGCTTGGCGGACCGAGCCTGTACCGCCTCGGTGAACGAGTCCCGGACCTGGCCGAGAATCTGGGGTTCGCCCAAGACCAGTGAATCCATCCCCGAGGCCACCTCGAATAGGTGGCGCACCGCCGCGTCATCGGTGTATTCATATAGATAGGGAGTTATGTCATCGGCCGCTATGCCATGGATCTTGGCGAGAAAAGACCGGATCATTTCGCCGGTCCGAACGGGGTCCTGCGTCGCGGAGTAGATTTCAGTCCGGTTGCACGTGGCCAGGATGACCACCTCTTCGACCTGTTCCTTGAGCAGGCTCAGGGCATCCGGAAGTTGCTCCTTGGAGAACGAGACGCTCTCCCGAACCTCGACCGGCGCGGTCTTTTGGTTCAACCCGATTAGCAGGATATTCAACTGTCTCTTCCTGTTCTGCCCGCTCGCCCCGGCAGTCTCCCAGCGCCGGTGGTTCCAGGCAGGTCGATCTGGTTCCACCCTATTCAATACTCGCAGGCTGAATTATGGCGGCGGAGGGGAATCCCCACATCCCCAGAGTGATTGATTTCGCTGTACTATCTTCATAGTACGGCCCCTACTGTTGCCGCAGTACCCGAGGGGCCGGAACTCTGCTGTTATGTCAACAACGAGCTAGCCCCAGTTCCCGCGTGTCAAGAGGGGAATACCGGGTGCCGTCGAAGAAGTAGAGGTTGCCGCACACGCCAAGCAGCCGATCGAACTCGCGATCCCCGGCCTCTTGTTTTAGCCGGGTGGACAAAAAGGAACACCCCCGGCACGGGGTGTTCCTCTCCCGGCAAAAACTGTAACGGGCCGATACCGCAGCCGGCAACCCGCTAGATCATGTACCCTTTGGCGCCTTGGAGCCCTTTGAGGCAGGTGATCTCACCAGTGTGGTCGTGGGTATGGCCGATGAGGGCGCCGCTCAGCATAAATAGGACCGTGGAACTTCCAAAAGGAGTCTGTACGGCGCGGTCCAGGTCGGCGTCGGTGAGCGACATGATAACACCGTCCGCGGCGGTCTGGACCGCCTGACCGTAGGCCCGCAGCGCGTCCAGGTCAACCTTGACGTTTCTGGCCCACTGGCCCCAGGCGGCTACATCCTCGGTGGGCGGTGGCTCGCTGAGGCCCGTCTTCCCGGCCCAGGTGGTGGCGGCCAACGGGGCGCCGCTATTGATCACGACGTTGCCGATGATGTCCTGGGATAGCAGCGCATGGGCATAGGTGGCGCCGAGAGGATTGGCCATGCCCGGTGGCTTCCAGTTCGCTTGCTCGGTGGTCACTCCTTGCATGGTGGCCGCAAGCCACTCATTAGCCTCTCGAAATTGCTGGCGCAGTAGGTCTCTGGCGTCCATCACTCTCTCCCATTTTGGGCTCGTGGGCCACACAGTATGTTGCGTAGTACTCAGTCAATTTAGATCTGCAAATTGTCATTCTGGGCGAAGCGAAGAACCTCAGCGTAACAATGAGATTCTTCGTCGCTCTGCTCCTCAGAATGACATCATGCCAAAACCAAGTTGCCTGACTGCTAGTATCGCGGTGATTGACCGCTAAATCAAACCGCGTACCTCCCCGGATGCCTAATCCCCGGCGGGCCTGCGCCGCAACATGCGGGTCAAGGTGCAGGATATGACCTCCTCTTCCCGCTGGTTGCAAATGACCAGCCGCGTCACCACGATTCCTCGATCCTCGCGCCGGGTGTGCCGCTTCTCTTTCGTCTCCATCCGAACGTGGATCGTGTCGCCCACGTAGACCGGCCTGAGAAACCGCAGCTCATCCATGCCCAGGAAGGCCAGGGCCCGTCCTTGAAGCACCCCGGTTTGGACGAAAAGCCCTTCACCGATGGAGAAGGTAAGCAGCCCCGGAACGAGCCTTCCCGTAAATTCCGTCTCCCGGCGCAGGTATTCCTGGTCGATGAAAAGGGGCTCGCAGATGCCGGACAGGGCGATGAAGTTCACGACGTCTGTCTCGGTGACGGTGCGGGCCATGGTCCGGAATCCTTCGCCCGGCACGTAATCCTCGTAGTACCAACTCTCCATTGTTTCTCCTTTAGAAGCTCTCGGGCGGCTCGGACCCCCCGCAGCTGGCGGACAACGATCTGGGCCGGGTCCTCCGGCCGGTCCGGCTACAGGCGTCCGATGATCGCATCCGCCACGATGTTGCGCTGAATCTGGTTGGTGCCTTCCACTATTTGCAACACCTTGGCGTCCCGCATGTAACGTCCGATGGGCGTTTCAATGGAGATGCCGGCCGACCCGAACACCTGGACCGCATCCACCGCGACTTTCATGGCGACGTCGGTGGCGAAACACTTGGCCATGGCAACCAGAGCGGCCACCTCCTTGCCCACGTGTCCCGCGTCGATGGCGGCCGCCGACCGGTACACCAGGTGACGGGCGGCCTCGATCTCGATGGCCATGTCGGCGATCATCCATCGCAGGCCCTGGAAGGCCCCGATCTTCCGGTTGAAGGCGGATCGCTCCCTGGCGTACTCCACGGCCAGGTCCATGGCGCCCTGGGCCAGGCCAACCCCTCGGGCACCGATAATGGGGCGAGATCGGTTGAAGGCCTCCATCACCACCTTGAATCCCCCATCCTTCGAACCGAGCAGATTGCCGGCAGGAATGAAGGCATCATCGAATTGAAGCTCGGATGATGGAACGCCCCGTGCTCCCGATTTATGCTCATCTCGGGTGACGGTAAAGCCGGGCGTCCCCCGCTCGACGATGAAGAGACTGACGCCTCGTCCACCGGCCTCCGGGTCCGTCTTGGCGGCCACCAGCACGAAGTCGGCCACCTTGGAGTTGGTGGCGAAGATCTTCGTGCCGTTCAGCCGGTAGCCGTCACCCACCGGCTCCGCCCTGGTCTGGATAGCGGCCACGTCGGAGCCGGCCCCAGGCTCGGTCACGGAGATGGATCCGCGCAGATCCCCACTGGCGAGGCCGGGCAACAGACGGCCGCGCTGCTCTTCGTTACCCGCGGCCAGGATGGCGCCGAAGGGGACCCACTGCACCACCAGTAGGTAGGCGGTGTTGTAGCACACCCGCCCCAGTTCCTCCACGGCCAGACAGCCCGAGAGCACGGAGCCCGTGCCGCCGTACTCGGGAGCGAAGGGAAGGGCAAGAAACCCCAACTCCCGGAGCAGGTCAAACATGTCCTGGGGGTATTCCGCCAGCGCGTCAATCTCCGCCGCCCGGGAAGCCACCCGCTCCCGCGCCACCCGGCGCACGCTCTGCTGAAGAAGTTCTTGCTCTTCCGTCAACGCATACTGACCCATAAATTCCTTGCCTGGGAGAATCGGTCAAACGACCCGGTCCAGCCTTGGACCGGGTCACGGCAACGGGCGGGCCAAGTGGGGGTCAGGATTAGCTCCCGTTACCCTCATTTACCCTCATCGCTTTGGACGGCCTTGCCTCAAAAGCACCCTGGAGCATGTCACCCCATGTGAAGCGATGGGCCTGGGGTGGTGGGTCCAGGCTGCCCCGGGCCGCCCAGTTGGAGCCCAGCACCGGATTCCCCGTCGCTTCGCTCCTCGGAATGACAATATTAAAACAAAGCCGCTTTGGGCGATGCCGCTGGATCAGTCGCGAGCGCCGAAAATGGCCACGGAGCAGGTGAAGGAGCCGGGCCGGCCACCCAGGTTGTGGGTCAGGCCCAAGCCAGCCTTCTTGAGCTGACGGGCTCCCGCTTTACCCTGGAGCTGTTTGTAGACCTCATAGATCATGCGGATGCCGCTGGCGCCGATGGGGTGCCCGAAACACTTTAGCCCACCGTCGGTATTGACCGGAAGCTCTCCCTCGAGGGTGAAGGTGCCCGCCTCCACGTCTTCGCTAGCCCGGCCCCTGGGGCTGAACCCCAGGTCCTCGTAGATAATCAGCTCGGTGATGGTGAAGCAGTCATGGACCATGGCCAGGTCCAGTTCCTCCCGGGGGTTGGTTATCCCGGCTTCCTGATAGGACGCCTGGGCGGCCCGGACACTCTCGGGGAAATGGACGAAGTCCCAGTCGTTGCGCATGATGCCGTAGGCCCCCACCGACAGGCCCAATCCCTTCACCAGCACGTAGTCGTCGCGGAAAGTGCGGGCGATTTCCGGCGTGGTGATGATCGCCGCGGCGGCTCCGTCGCTGACCCCGCAGCAGTCGAAGAGCCCCAGGGGCCAGGCCACCATGGGGGCGTTGACCACCTGGTCGGTGCTCACCTCCCGCTGGAAGTGGGCCTTGGGGCTCATGGTGCCGTTGTGGTGGTTCTTGCTCGCAATCTGGGCCAGGGTGAGCTTTCCCTGCTCGTAGGGGATGTCATAATGGTGGAAGTAGCGGGTGGCCGCCAGGGCGAACTGGGAGGGCGGCGGTACCGCCGGCGCAACGTCGGAGCCCGCGGCCTCGGGAATGGCCAACCCGGAGAAACCCGAGTCCTTCAGCTTCTCGACACCCAGGGCCAGGACGATATCGTAGATGCCGGCAGCCACGGCGTAGCAGGCGTTCCGAAAAGCATCGGTGGCCGTAGCGCAGGCGTTCTCCACCCGCGTGATTGGGATATAGTCCAGCTTCAGCGCGTCGGCCAGCGGTTGCCCGGTGCGGAAGGAGCTGACCGTTCCCAGCCAGGCAGCCTGGATGTCCTTGCCGTCGATGCCCGCGTCGGCGTAGGCCTCGTAGGCGGCCTCCACCATCAGGTCCGGTACACCGGCATCCCAACGCTCCCCGAACTTGGTGCATCCCATTCCGATAATTGCCACACGGTCTTTTATTCCACGCATCATCCGTCTCCGAGTCTGTGAGTAAACTGGGGTCGAACCCGCTCAGGCGACTGGTACAATCTACACCGTCGTGCGCTGGGGGATTGCTTTCCAGTAGTAGTTGTGGATGCCGTTGACCACCCGCAGCTTGCGAAAGCTCATCTCCACGGGCATGCCGATCTGTACCTCATCCAACTCCCGGTCCGTCATCATGCACAGCATCCGTCCGCCAACCTGGAAGTCCACGACGGTGATCACCAGCGGCGAGTCGGTGGTGCCGGCCAGGTAGTCCAGGGAATAGGTGAACACGGTTCCGGGCTGGTCGCTGAAGCGAAGTGGCGAGGAATCATCCCTGGCCCGGCAGTTAACGCAAACATTTTGCGCGGGGTACTGGACGTAGCCGCACTGGTTGCACGTGGCGCCGTAGAGCCGGAGGTTCTTATCGCTCTCCCGCCAGAGGGCGGTAACCGAGGGGGAGGCCGGGGTAGGGCGGCGGGCCGCGGCGTCGGTGACCCAGACATCCCGCCATCTGGCGTAGGTTTCGTAGCTGCTGATCTGACGCTTGGAGCCCAGGTATCCGGTCACGCCCATGCGGGGATCGAGCCCAGAGATAGCCTCGGTGGTCCTGAAACCCAGCACGTCGCTGCCATCTCCATAGGATACCGCCAGGAGAAGCTGGCCGGGGCCGGCGCCCTCCAGGGCCGCCGCCAGCAGCATCAGCGGGAAGGCGGCGCCGGTGTTGCCCATTTTGCCGAAGAGGGGGTCCTGCACCTGCTCCGGGGTGAAGCCGGCCTTGCGGGCCAGCTGGCCGTGGCGCCGGCCGTCCGGGGCGTACAGGGCGACTTTGGTTACGTCCTGAGGGGAGAGTCCCTGCTTCCGGAGAAACCCGGAAACAGCATCCGACAGGACCCGCTCCAAGCCCTCTTCAGCGGCGAACCGGTCCTCCCAGGACCGGACGAAGGGGTCCCCGGCGGAGCGCCAGGAATCCAGCATGTTCTCGGTAATGGAGTGGGAGCCTTCCAGGGCCGCGACGACCCCGTCCCCGGACACCAGGAAGGCGGCCGCGCCGTCGCCCAGGTTCCGCTCGGTGTCACCACGTGGGGCGCCCGCCCGATTGTCGCTGGCGATGACCAGGACGGTTCTAGCGGAGCCCGCGGCCACCGAATCCAGGGCCGATTTCAACGCGGTGGTTCCCGCCCGCAGAACGTCGGTGATGTCGGCGGCGAAGATGTCCCGGCGCAGGTCGAGGGCGGTGGCTATTATGGCGGCGCACTGCTTTTCAGCGTAGGGAGGAGTGGTGGTCGCGAAGATCAGGCCGTCCACGGACCGGCGGTCCCAGCCGCGGAGGCAGTCCACTCCTGCCGCCACCGCCATGCTGACACTGTCCTCGTCGAAGTTGGCAATGGATCGCTCTTGGGGGGAGTTCCAGCCCACGGTTTCGGGGCCGAGACGGTATCTGGGGACATACCCTCCGAAGGCGGCGATTCCTACCAAAATATACCTTCTGCCGGACAATCTGGGGCCATGCTAGCAGCTTGCCGTTGCCAGTGTCAACGCGCGTGCGACGGAGGGAAATGGCAGCTTTCTACCGGGCCCTGACAGGCGTACCGGAGCGGGGTCCAGGCACCCCCTATGTTACAATTGGGGAAAGTGGTTACCCTATGGCCCGCGCCGTTATTTATGGATGGTTATCCATTTCCCGAGGAGACTGTATCCGTGACCAAATTCCGTCCACAATGGGCCCTCCTGGTCCTGGTGATGTCGTTGGGGGTCCTGCTGGTGGCCGCCGCCTGCCGAGGCGGAGAATCCGGCCCCGCCACGGAGCCGGACCCGGCCGTAGAAGGACTGCCCACCGAGTTCGACCGGATGGCGGAGGTCTGGAAGCTGCTGGCGCGGGAGCACATCGACGGCGACAGCCTGGATGCCGAGGACCTCAGCGATGGGGCGATTCGCGGTATGCTGGACGCTCTGGATGACCCCTATGCGGCCTACCTTACCTCAGACCAGTTCGCCGTCGACTCCCAGGATATTAAAGGGTACTTCGAGGGAATCGGGGCCGAAGTAGGCATGCGGGACGGACGGATCACCATCCTCGCTCCGATGCCGGACACGCCGGCCGAGGAAGCCGGAATCCGGCCGGGCGACATCATCCTGGAAATCGAAGGCGAGAGCACCAAGGGTATCAGCATTATGGAGGCGGTGAGCAAGATCCGGGGCGAGAAGGGGACCGATGTAATGCTCCTGGTGCTGCACATCAACGCGAGTCAACCGGATCTGCTGAGGATAACCAGGGGCAAGATCCCGCTGGAAAGCGCCCGCCTGTTGATGCAGGTCGGGCAGATCGGCCACCTGCGGGTGTTCAGTTTTACCGGCACCACCAAAGACGAGATCAAGAAGGCGTTGGAACGGTTCGAGCGCTCCAAAGGGGTTGGCCTGGTGCTGGACCTGCGGAACAACCCCGGCGGCCTGCTAACCTCGGTGGTGGACGTCACCAGCCAGTTCCTGGACGATGGCCTGGTCCTTTACCAGATCGATGCACAGGGCAAACGCACCGATTGGGACGTCAAGTCGGGGGGTGAGGCGCTAGACGTGCCGCTGGTGGTCCTGGTCAACGAGTTTAGCGCCAGCGCCAGCGAGGTTTTGACCGGCGCGTTCATGGACCACGGCCGGGCCACCGTGATCGGCACCACCACCTTCGGCAAGGGCAGCGTCAACAACATGTGGCCGCTGAGCGACGGATCGGGCATCAACTTCACCATCGCCCGCTGGTTCACTCCCGAGGGGACCGTGATTGAAGGCGAAGGGATATCGCCGGATATCATCGAGGAGCGTGGCGAGGACGACTCCGAGGATGTTCAACTGGACCGGGCCATCGAGGTGCTCAAGGAGCAGATTGCCCAGGGCGGCTAGAGCGTGGCAAGAAAGAAGAAGGCTTCCGACACCAAGACGCAAGACCGGCCGATCGCATCCAACCGGCGGGCGTTCTACAACTACGAGATTCTCGACCGGTACGAGGCCGGGTTGGTGCTCAAAGGGACCGAGATCAAGTCATTGCGGGCCGGGCGCGCCGACCTGCGAGACGGGTACGCCCGCCCCCAGAACGGCGAGCTATGGCTGGTGAACACCTATATCGCGCCCTACGACCCGGCCAGTATCTACAACCACGACCCGAGGCGTCCCCGAAAGCTGCTGATGCACCGGGAACAGATCGACAAGTTGAAAAGCCTGGTGGCCGAAAAAAGGCTGACCATCGTGCCGCTGCGCCTCTACATCAAGAACCATGTGGCCAAGGTGGAGTTGGGCCTGGCCCAGGGCAAGCGCCAGTACGACAAACGTCGGGCAATAATGGAGAAAGAGTTGGACAAGGCGGCGCGGCGGTCCATGCGCTCCATGCGGTAGAGCTTTGCCTCTACAGTAGCGGTCAACACGTCACCCCGAGTGCTGCGACGATCCCCGGATGATGGGTCCACGCTTCCATCGAGAATCCCCGCACCAGGTTCCTCGTCGCTCCGCTCCTCGAAATGACAGTGTGGCTCCCCTCCTTGGCTTGACAGCGTCGAGGCAAAGCCCCTCGGGCCGAGCCGGTCGAACCACGGTAGTTGGTTGTTGGAGCGGCGTGCTTAGCCCAGGCGCTGGGCCACGGGCAGCACTTGATCGGCCAGATGCTCCATCATCCGAAGGTTGCCGTCCAGATCCGCGGCCCTGAAGCCGTAGGTCAACTGGTCGATTCCCAGCTCATGGCAGTGATGAAGGTCGTCGATGACCTCCTGCGTAGGGACAATCAGCGCCCCCAGGCTTTGCGTGCCGGTTCCCTCCGGTATCCCCAGATCGGTGACGTGCACCGTTCGTTTCAGCGATATCGAGATGCCGGCCGGATCGCGGCCTGCCCGCTCCGCCCGCTGCCGCAGGTAGGGGATTTGCTGGGCGACATATTCCGGGGTCTGGCGGGTGGTATGCCAGCGGTCGCCATACTTGGCGGTGCGCCGCAGGGCGGCCCGCGTGTGCCCGCCAATCCATATGGGGATGTGGGGCTTCTGTACCGGTTTGGGGTAAAACTGGATGCCATCGAACTGGTAGAAACGGCCGTGGTAGGACGGGTCCGGCTCGGTCCACAGGACTTTGAATATCTCTATAAACTCGTCGCTCATGACGCCGCGCTGGGCGAAGGGGACGCCCAGGGTCTCGAACTCTTTTTCCAGCCAGCCGACGCCCACGCCGCAGATTATGCGGCCCTCGCTCAGCACGTCCAGAGAGGCGAACATCTTGGCCATGACCACCGGGTTACGGTAGGGCAGTATGATCACCGTGGTCCCGATCTTTATCGTTCCGGTGCAGGCGGCAATATAGCCCAGGAGGGTCATCATCTCCAGGAACGGGGTCTCCGACGCCCGGATAAACGAGCCGTCGGCGGTATAGGGGTACCCATGGCTCCCGCCGGTGGGCAGCACGATGTGGTCTCCCAGCAGCAACGACTCGAACCCGAGTTCGTCGGCCCGCCGGGCGAAGCGTTTCAACCCAGGACCGTCCGGCACTCCGGGCATGGCAATCCCGATTTTCATCTCCGAACGTCTCCTTTTAGCAGCATGAATATGGCGGGCACAACCGTACTGGGTTGGGCACACCCCGTGAACTCCGTGGCGCTGGTGGACCGATTATACCCCACGGAGAAGAATCAGCCGCAGCACCAACCCGTGGCTGGGTTCAAGGAAGCCGGTCACCCACTTCCCGATCCTCAGCTTCTTCCGTGCAGCCTCACCTCCACTCAGCGCCTTTCGATAGGCTAACTTTCCACACAGGCCAGACCTTCGTCCTCGATGTCAGCGAGGCGGGAGGCTCCGATTCCGTTGATGCGAACCAGATCGTCTATTGAACTGAACGGCCTCAACTGAACCGCCTCGGCGGCACGTACCGGCCCAATATGAATGATCAGATCCAGTTCCTCGGCCGACGCTGAGTTTACGTCTATCTGCCCTTCTTCGCATCCAGCATCACCTGGTAGTGGCTCAGGTGTAGGCGAGGGTGCCGCGGTGGCCGTCGGCGAAGGGATGGGTGTCGGCGTGGACGTCGGGGTAGCCGTCGGCGTGGGCACGGGTGTGGTTGTTGGCGTCGGCGTTGGCGTTGGCGTGGCCGGCGGCTGCGGGGTGGCGGTTGCCGATGGGGTTGCTGTATGGGTGGGCGTGGGCACGGGTGTGGGTGTGGGTGTTGGGGTCGGCGTCGGCGTCGGCGCCGGTGTGGATGTTGCTGCGGGAACGGGTGTCGGAGGCAGCGTCTGGATCGGCAGGGCTGTTGACGCGGGCTCAGGAGTTGGTGTTGGAGCCGCTGCCGGAGGGCGGGTGTGTTCGTCGGGGATGATGTCGGGTACGGGGTGTAAGTCGGGTAGAGGGTGTAGGTTGGGTAAGGCGTGTAGGTAGGAGAATGGGTCGGGGTAGACGCGAGCGGCGGCAAGGTGGGCTCGTGGGTCAGGCCCTCGGGCCCTGGCGTCGGCAAGCTCACCACTGTAGGCGCGGGACCGGACGTTGAAACCACCTCCGGAGTAACCGAGGTGGCGCAGGACACGGCCAATACCGCAATCAGCGGCCAGCTCCACCGGAAACGAAAGATGCTCCTTCGAAACCCGGACATAGATTTCCACCACGCCGAGCTTCCTCCCGCCACGACATCAGCAGCAATCTAACTCAATGAAACGATTCCCGCAAGGGTGCGAAGGGAGCGGCCGTCCGGTCCCGGTTACCCGCGGCGAAGAAAACTTGAAGACAATGGGGGCAAAAACCGGTGCGGCCCAGCTGCACCAGACTTGCTGGAGACGCCGCGCCGCACCGTAAATCTCTTGGGATGGCCGGAAGGCGGACATCGAGACGTCCGCCATCTATTACATCATCGTATAGCCGCCGCTGACGCTCAGGGTCTGCCCGGTGATGAAGCTGGCCGCGTCCGACGCCAGGAACACGACGGCGTTGGCCACCTCTTTCGCCGTGGTGAGCCGGCGGAGAATGTAGTTCCTGGCCGCCTTCTCCCTTACGTCGTCCGTGAATATATCCCGCATGTGGTTCCACATGCTCTCGCCGCTGATGGACTCCTCTTGAGGAGGCACCACCAGCCCGGGGCAAACCACGTTGAAGCGCAGGCCGTAGCGGCCCGTCTCCCTGGCCACGGACTTGCTCAGCGCGATGACCCCACCCTTGCAGGCGGAATACACCGCCTCCCGGTATTCGCCCATGCGGCCGGCGTCGGAGCTGATGCTGACAACCGCGCCTGACTCCCGCTCGACCATGCGGGGCACCACCGCATCGAAGCAGTTGATGGCCCCCCAAAGGTTGACCTTCACTTCCTTTTCCCACTCCTCCCTGGGTTTCTCCAGGAACAGCCGGTCGATGGTCCAACCCACGTTGTTCACCAGGACATCGACGCTGCCAAACTCGCTGATGGACTGCTCCACCATCTTCCCCACCTGGAAGTGGTCGGTAACGTCGGTGGCGATGACCTTAACCCGGGTTCCCGGGTTGGTGCCGGCCACCTCCTCCGCCACCTTCTCACCGTGGCTCGGCGCCAGCTCGGCGATGGTGATGTTGCTGCCCTCGGCGGCGAAGGCGTGGACGATGGCCCGGCCGATGTTGGAGCCGCCACCCGTGATGATTACGTTTTTACCTTTCAGCCCCAGTTCCATGTATCGATGTCCTCCCTGTGAATTTTGACCCACCCCCCGGCGCCGGCGGCGCCACGACGGGGGAGAATTGACGGGTCCGCCGGTGGGGAAACCGCGAGCCCTTTTCCAACCTGGAAAATCGCGCCCGGACTACCGGTTCCACACTGACGATACCCTTGATACCGATGGGGCGTCTTCCGGCGTGAGCCACGCCTGAAAAACCCCGAAACCAGGCCGGGGGCGTCACTTTTGGAGAGAGGCTCTGCCAGACGGCTTAACCTGTGGAATGCCGCGGAAGCGCAGTCGTAGCAGCCCCTTGACATCCTCGGCCGCGGTGCGGGTGACGTTCACGCTGCTGTTTGGATCGTCGGTCCATCTAACCGGAATCTGCTTGATCCGGTACCCGCGTTTGGCCGCGATGATCAGCAACTCGGTGTCGAAGAACCAGTTATTGTTCTCGATCTTGGGAAGGATCTCCTCGGCGGCCCGGCGGGTCATGGCCTTGAACCCGCATTGGGCGTCCTGAAAACCGGTGAAGAACATGGACCGAATCAACAGGTTGTAGCCACGGGAGACGAACTCCCGTTTGAATCCCCGGGTAACCCTGGAGCCCTTGCTCAGCCGGCTGCCTATGGCGACGTGATAGCCCTCCTCCAGGGATTTGATCAACTCAGGGAAATGAGCCAGGTCGGTAGCCAAGTCGACGTCCATGTAGCTGACAATGTCGGCCTTACTATCCAACCAGGCGGCCTTCAACGCCCTTCCCCGGCCCTTCTGCGGTATGTGAAGGTAGTTGATCCCCGCATACTTCTCGCAGAGCATCTCCGACACGGACCGGGTCCCATCGGTTGAGGCATTGTCGGCGATGATGATCTGCCACGGGTTGCGCAGGTTGTCCCGAAGGAATTCGGCCAGGATAACGACGCTGCGAGGCAAGGCCCGCTCCTCGTTATAGACCGGTATCACGATGTCGATAGTGGCGCTCATCCCTACCTCCATCCCAGGACGCCCCAGGACGCCATTGATTGCTATGCCGTTGATTGCCTTGCCCGGATGGCGCCACCGGCGCACCTAGGCGTCGAGCAGTGCCCTGAGGGTCTTGAGATTGAGGATGTCCTCCTTGTTGTACTCCAGAAGACGGCTCAGAGCCTTTTCGTCGTCGTTGGCCCGCCACTGGTCCCAGAGGCGAATCGCGTTCAAGCCGTCCATGCCCGGCAACTTTCTGCGGATCCCCAGGGCTCGCTCCACTTTTTTCAGCCCTCCCCGCAATCCCTGGTCCCAACAATCGTACATCAGATCCCGGTGCCGCAGGCCTTTCTCCAGGTCCACTCCCAGGCGGGTCCTGATGAACGGAACGTCGAACCTGCTCCCGTTGAAGGTGTAGAGGGCGGAGACCCCCTGGAAGGCGGCCTGAAGCCGGCCGGCGGTAATTTCATCACCCACCAGTTGAATCATGGCCGAACTGTCGCCGTCATCGTCGTGGTCGATGAAGACGCCGACAACGGTCAGTTCGTCCGATCGAGGGGAAAGACCGGTGGTTTCGATGTCCAAATAGGCGTCCAAGCTAGTTCGCTTCCCGAGCCAGGGCCGCTGCCGTCAAGATGTCATTCGGAGTCGTCATCTCCATTAAACCGTGGGAGGAACGAATCCCCCATAGCCCCCTTTCTGTCGGGGAGGGAAACGAGGGGATTGTAGCCAACGACCTCGCCTTCGCTCATTTGCCGTCGATTTTGCAAGGGACAGTATACCAAAAAGGGGGCCAGGAACCGGCGATCCGCCGGCCCTCGCTCAATGACGAAAGTTGCGGACGCCGGTGAAGACCATCGCCATATTGCTCTGGTTGGCGGCGTCGATCACCTCGTTGTCGCGAATTGACCCTCCGGGCTGGACGATGGCGGTGATCCCAGCCTCCGCCGCCAGTTCAATGTTGTCCGGGAACGGAAAGAAGGCGTCCGAGGCCAGCACGCTTTCCCGCGATTTGTCCCCGGCGGTCCGCCGGGCCAGGTGTACGCTGACCACCCGGTTGGGCTGGCCCGCCCCCATGCCGACCAGCGTGCGGTCTTTGGCGAAGACGATGGCGTTGGATTTGATGTGTTTGGCCGCCTTCCAGGCAAAAGCCAGGTCCCGAAGCTCCGCGTCGCTGGGAGCCCGGTTGGTGACGGTTTTCCACTCCGCCGGGCCTTCGGTGGCCGCGCCCAGGGTCTGAACCAGCAGGCCACCGCTGATGGGCCGAAGATCATAGGATGGCGCGCCGCCCGTCCGTTCCACCGCCAGGAGGCGCAGGTTCCGTTTCTTTCGGAGGATCTTCAACGCTTCAGGCTCGTAGCCCGGCGCCACCACCACCTCATAGAAGACGGGGCCCATGGCCGCGGCGGTGGCGGCGGTCACGGTGCGGTTATAGCCGACGATGCCGCCGAACGCGGATACCGAATCCCCTTCGTAAGCCCGGCGGTAGGCTTCGGCCTGGTCCTCGTGACTGGCCAGGCCGCAGGGATTGGCGTGCTTCACCACCGCGGCCGTGGGCTCGGCGAAGTCGCTGACGGTGCGCCAGGCGGCGTCGGCATCCATCAAGTTGTTGAAGGAAACTTCGCGCCCGTGGAGCTGGCGGGCGCCGGCCACGCCGCCGGTGGGGCCATCCCCCAGCACGTAGAGCCCGCCTTGCTGGTGCGGGTTTTCACCGTAACGCAAGACGGCCACTTTCTTCAACGAAAGGGTCAGTTTGTCTGGCAGGCTGTCCGCTTCGGAGGTAGCGGTTAGGTAGTCGGCCACCGCGGTATCGTACACTGACACGTGGTGGAACGCTTTGGCCGCCAGGTCGCGGCGTTCCTCCATGCTCAGGCTGTGCCGGGCCATTTTTTCCGCGACCCAGGAGTAATCCGCCGGGTCGACGACGACGGCGACCGACGGGAAGTTCTTGGCAGCCGCCCGCAGCATGGTGGGGCCGCCGATGTCGATGTTCTCCAGCGCGTCCGCCAGCGTCACATCAGGCTTTGTTACGGTGGCCACGAAAGGGTACAGGTTGACCACCACCAGGTCGATGGGATCGATCCCGTGTTTGGCCAGCTCCGCCAGGTGGTCCGGGGAGTCCCGGCGGGCCAGGAGCCCGGCGTGAATCACGGGGTGCAGCGTCTTGACCCGGCCTTCCAGAATCTCCGGCGAGCCGGTGACCTCGGCTACCTGCCGCACCGCCAGCCCGCCTCCCTCGGACAGGGTCCGGTGCGTGCCGCCGGTGCTGATCAACTCGAATCCCGCCGCCGCCAGCCGCCGGGAAAACTCTACGATGCCGGTCTTATCGTAGACACTTATTAGCGCTTTCACCCCTCCCCCTTAGCCGGTGCGGTTCCGGAGCTGTTCACGTTATGTAATGTGGGCTGGCCCGCTGGTGAGGACGGCCCCGCGGCGACTCCAATCCGTTCCCCGGCAAGCCCAATCTACTTGCAAACGGAGGTCACGGCCACCCTTGGACATGCTCCGGGCGAGGCCGTGCAACAGCTGCGGCCCCCGGCGGGAACCAGGTTTGAGAACAGCTACCGCCCTCCGCACCGTGAGCCCCTTTCCGGGTGGGTGGAGCCCGGGTTACCGTGGGCCGTTCAGCCTTCTTCCAAGAGCACCTGTTGCCCGCCCGCCCGGTCGACAATTCTGCCGACCACCATGGCGTCGGGAACCAACTCCTGAAATGGCGTCACATTATCTTCACCGCAGACGGCGACCATGCCGAGCCCCATGTTGAAGACCCGGTACATCTCGCCGGTGTCCACGTTGCCCTCCTGCTGAACCAGACCGAAGATGGGGGGGATCCGCCAGGACCCGAGCCGGAAAGACGCAGCCAGGTCATCGGGAAGGATTGCGGGCATCTTGCCCGGAAGTCCGCCGCCGGTGATGTGGGCCAACCCTTTGACCAGGCCCAGCGCCGGCTCCAATAGCGGGTAGTAACACCGATGGCGGACCAGCAATTCCTCACCCAATTGATGCTGCAGCTCCGGGTAGTGATGGTATAGCACCGATGGGTTGCCATCGATGTTGAAGACGTGGCGCACCAGGGAAAACCCGTTGGTGTGGACCCCGCTCGAAGGAACACCGAGCAAGTAGTCACCGCTCGAGATTTCCTTGCCGTTGATCACCTGGTCCCGCTCCACCGCCCCGACGACAAACCCCGCCAGGTCCAGCTCTTCGCCGGCGTAGGTCCCCGGCATCTGGGCCGTCTCACCGCCGATGAGGGCGCACCCCACCTCGCGGCAACCCCAAACGATGCCCCGCATCAAGGTATCCATGCGTTGCTGGTCCAAGCTGCTGAAGGCGACGTAGTCCAGGAAGAAGAGAGGCCGGGCGCCCCGGGTCAGAATGTCGTTGACGTTGAGGGTCACCAGGTCTTGCCCGATGGACTCGAAGTGGCCCAGGGCAGCAGCGATCTTCAACTTGGTTCCGACCCCATCGGTGCTAGCCACGAGGACCGGCTGCGAAAAGCCGGTGAGCCGGTAGAGCCCGGCGAAGCTGCCTCCGGAGTCCAGGACCTCCGGTCCGTGGGTCATGGCGGCGAAAGCCTTGATTCGCTCTTTCACGCCTTCCATGAGGTCAAGGTCTACCCCGGAGCGCCGATAGGCTTCACTGGCCAACTTTATGTAACCTCCCTGACCCAACCTCCCAGCGGCAGGTCGGGGTATCGTGCCGCATTCAAAAGGTTAATGCAAGGCGCGCCGGTTGGCAAGGGGAGAAGCGATGGCCTCAAGGTCATTCGGTCGCGGCTCTTCGACCCAAGTTTGCCGGTCCGCCCAAGTTTGCCGGTCCGCCCAAATTTGATCGAAGGGCCGCGCTCGGCTCGACGGGATTTGGCGACGCGCGGACGGGCCTAGCCGGAAGCCTGGCCCTGGCCGGCCTCCTCCAGAATGAGCTTGGTCAACTCCAGCTGCACCGGAACCGGATATACGCCGGTGAAACAAGCGTCGCAGAAGTTTCCCTTGGAGCCGTCGACGACATCCATCAGCCCTTTCACGTTCAGGTAGCCCAGGGTGTCCGCGCCGATCAGCTGGCAAATCTCTTCCACGGTCAAGTTGGCGGCGATCAGTTCCTGCCGGGAAGCCATGTCGACGCCCATGTAGCAGGGATGCTTGATGGGGGGAGCACAGACCCGCATGTGGATCTCTTTGGCTCCGGCCTTTCGCAATAGGCCCACCACATGGGGTGTCGTGGTCCCGCGGACTATGCTGTCGTCCACCACCACCAGCCGCTGGCCCTTGATGACTTCAGTCAGTGGGTTAAACTTCTGGCGCACACCAAGGTCACGCAGCCGCTGTTCGGGTTCGATGAACGTGCGTCCCACATAGCGGTTCTTGATAACTCCCTCGCTGTAGGGAATGCCCGATTCCCGGGCGTACCCAACCGCGGCGGTGGTAGATGAGTCTGGGATACCGATCACCAGGTCGGCATCAACTGGGTGCTCTCGGGCCAATTGGGCGCCCAGCGCCTGGCGCACCGAATGGACCAGATGACCGCCCACCCAGCTGTCCGGGCGAGCGAAGTAGATCAGCTCAAAGACGCAGAGGGCGCGCCGCCTCTGGCTGCCCGTCCAGATGGAGGAGCGACACCCATTTTTGTCAATAACTAGGGCTTCGCCCGGCTCCAACTCTCGCAAATACGTGGCCCCCAGGTGGTCGAGGGCGCAGCTTTCCGATGCAACAATCCAACCCCCGTTTAGCTGGCCCAGGCACAGAGGGCGGATACCCAAAGGGTCGCGGGCGGCCAACAGAGAGTCTTCGGTCAGGGCCACCACGGAAAAGGCGCCTTCCAACTGGCGCATGCAGGAAAAGAGACGTTCCTCCCAGGTGGCGCCGCTGGCATTAGCCAGCAAGTAGGCGAAAACCTCGGAGTCGGTGGTTGAGGAGAACGAGCAGCCCCATTCCCGCCGGAGTTGCTCCTTGATCTGAGCGGCGTTGATGATGTTGCCGTTGTTGGCCAGGGCCAGCTGCCCGTGATGCCCTTCGACTAGCAGGGGTTGAGCGTTACCCAGTTGGCTGCTCCCCGTGGTGGAGTAGCGGGTGTGGCCGATGGCCAAGTCGCCGGACAGGGGGTAAAAATCGGCCTCGCGGAAGATCTGGGTGACCAGACCCATCTCGGCGTGGACTTTTATGCCGTCACCGCTCGATGCCGCGATGCCGGCGCTCTCCTGGCCCCGGTGCTGTAGGGCGAAGAGACCAAAGAACGCCAGGTGGCTGGCCTCGCCTCCCGGCGCATACACCCCAACGACGCCACACTCTTCCCTGGGGTGGTCGAAGGGGAAACGAAGCTCGTGAGGGCCCAACTCGGTGCTCACACTACTATTCTATTTTTTTCCGCTGAATAGGTCAACATCATTTGATAATCCTTCGCCGCTTCGACTATCTCGGACTGGCTAGTTCCCCGGCAAGGTCTTCCCGGCTGCGCCCTCTTTCGAAGGACGGACGAGAGAAGTGGGCGGGTTGTCCCCCCGGCAGGGGGGGAACCCCGCCCCAGACAAACCCCCTGGGGGTTGTGAAAAAACCCCCAGTTAGC
>JASMCQ010000056.1 GCA_030753265.1 Dehalococcoidia bacterium | reverse complement strand
CGGGCTTCGAGGGGGCCCTACTGGTTTTCGTCGGCCAGCCGGAATATCTCTTTCGCCACTCGGAGGTCGGCCGGTTCACGCCGGCCTTTCAGGTAGACCGTCGGGCTATGGAGCAGCTTGTTCACGATGGCGTGGGTCATGGCCTCCACGGAGGCGAGCTGGTCGGGGGTCAGGTTGCCGTCCAGCTTTCTAAGGGTTTTCCCCAGTTCCCCTTCCCGTATCTCCTCCGCCCGGCCGCGCAGCGCGAGCATCGTCGGCAATACCGCCAGGGTGCGCCACCACTCCTGAAAATGTACCGCCTCTTCGCCAACAACATCTTCGGCCCGCCGGGCTTCTCGCTCTTTCTCCTGACGGTTGGCTTCGGAAACGGTCTCCAGGCTATCGACGTCGTGTAGGTGAACATTATCGATCCGGCCAGCGGCGGGGTCAATATCCCGGGGGACGGCGATGTCGAGAAGGAAGAGGGGCCGTTCCGGGCGCAGCGCCATGACTTCGCGCACCACACCGGCCTCCAAGATGTACCCCGGAGAGCCGGTACAGCATATAACTATGTCCGCGCGACGCAGGGCTTTTGCCAGGTCTTGGAAGGGTATTGCCCGGCCCGATAAACTGGTAGCCAGCTCCTCGGCCCGCTCATAGGTGCGGTTGATCACCGTTATCTCCCGCACCCCGGACCGGCTCAGCGCTAAAGCGGCCAGTTTCCCCGCGTCCCCGGCGCCCACGACCGTCACTCGAAGTTTGTGGAGTTCCCCCAAAACGCATCTGGCCAGTTCCACGCAGGCCCGGCTGACCGACGAGGCGTTGCGGCCGATTTCGGTCTCGCGACGTACCTTGCGTCCTACACCCAACGCCCGCTGGAAGAGGTGCGAAAGGGGGCCTGGAATGGTGTCCAACCGGCTGGCGGTGTCTAGGGCGGCCCTGACCTGGCCGATGATCTGATCTTCGCCCAGAATCATTGAATCCAGGCTGGAGGCCACCCGGAAAAGGTGGTGGATACACTCCTGGCCGCGGTCGATGTAGAGGTAGCGCTCGATGTCCACCAGGGAGATGTCGAACCGGTCCGCCAGGAACTGCTTGATTCGCTGCTCCCCTCCCCCCAGGTGGCGGTGTGAACTCGACGCGCCCTCCGGCTCCATGGCGTAGAACTCAGAGCGGTTGCAGGTGCAGAGGATCACTCCCGGCACCCCATAGCGTTTCATGATCTTCAGCGCGCCGGGCAACTGGGCTTTGGTCAGCGAAAGTTTCTCCCGAACTTCCAGAGGAGCGGTGCGATGGTTTAGCCCGATGACCAGGAATTCCGACGGCGACGCCTCGTTGGAACTCATTCCGTCCAGCGGTTCCCCGGCGCCGCCAGACCTGCCGACCGTGGCGAAGCAGATCTCCCGGACCATTCACCAGTCTTTGAGCACCCTATCAGTGTATCCATGTCGTTACCGGAGGGGCACCGCAGCGTCTTTGACAGCTGGTAGACTCTTTCGAGCCATAGTGCGACACCGTATGAATTCGTATTGAGCGAGAAATCACATCGAACAGATGCGAGTTTAATAGGGACTACCATTACTGTCAACGTTCGTGGGAACCGGGTTGAGTGGGGGTTGATCCGGTGCGGCGTCCGTACGGCACGAAGAGTTGACATAAGAGGGGGGTGGAGTTACTGACGGTTGCATCGATGGCAGCAGCCGAAATCCCCCTGTATCCCCCTTTACAAAGGGGGAAGAAAGGGGATTTCACCAATCAATCAAGCCCTCGATCGAGTTTCGGAGCCTATTCAAGGGGCAGGCAGGCGGGCGGGCCGTCTTGCCTCCCTCTGAAGTCGCCCGGTCTGAGCTAAAGAGCTTCGGTGGGGTGAGGTTCGCGGACGAACATACCCTCTAAGATTCTCTGAAGCGCCATGGTGTGGCTGCAAACCCCTCGCGTGGAGAAGAAATGACACCCGCACTGCCAAGCGCCGGAGTCGAAGTCGACATCGTAGGTATCATGATTACCCTGGAACGAGGCTTTGAAGCTGGTGATGTTTACCCGTTCTTTCTCTTCTGCGTATCTCTTGGCCTTTTCGATCTTGCCGATAATGCCAGAGTCCATCAGCACCTCCCGAAAACTCAACCCTGTCAACATAATTGTACGAGGCTGACAGGTAAGGGTCAAGGCGGACGAGCAGGAAGGAAGGGATTGATGGGAGGCCGGTTGTGGTGGTTCCCAGCGCGTCACTCACCCGATGGACGCGGCACCACCAAACCCGCCATGTAATAAACGGTTGGGGTCCCGAGCGCCACGCTCGCCACTCCGGCCATCAAGATGATTAATCCCGCTCCGATCACGAGATCGGTCACTCCGAACCCAACCACGGCGAGATTCAAGGCCGTCCTCAGAGCGACTCCGTCGATAGTGGATGCCCGCCTAGGGTCATCCCGGTCCAACTGGGAATAGGGCCCCCACCTGCCCAGTGTGTGGGATTTGATGGCATCGGCCTGCGCCTTCGCGGTGGCGGCGCTGTTCACTGGGACTCCGGGAATGGCCGAGTCGTCGGTGGTAGTGATTTGCTCGTCGACCAACTGCTGCTTTACTTCGTCCCTGGTGTTGAGGCCTTCGATGACAAAAAACAAGCCGGCGGCAACCAATGCCAACCCGACGAGTAATGTGGTAATCCACGGTAGGTGACGCCTGAGGACGTAAACCATCATGTTCCTCCCGCATGCTGTCTGTTCCAGGTACTTCTGCCTTGGCTTGAAGGGGATTTACCAGACCAAACTGATTTCCGTGAGCAAGGGATCATTCAGAGTACCGGGTACCATAAATCTCCACCCTGGGCGCGTCAACCGGCACCCAATTCCAGTCAATTCAGCGTAATCCGTATTTGGCCAGTGAATCTGCCACCTGCTCCCTGGCTTGCGATGGGTAGGAAGGGCGGCGGGACCTGGACGGTTTGGGACCGGCCTTGCCTCAAAAGTGCTCTGGAGTATGTTACCCCGAGTGAAGCGAGGGGTCTGGGGTGGTGGGTCTAAGCCCTATTGAAGGAACCCCACACCAGATTCCTCGTCGCTTCGCTCCTCGGAATGACAGTTCTAAGGCAGTGCCGATTCCAGTCCATGGGATGTATGCGGCCCCGACTGGGAGTCGGCCGTGGCATGGATTTGCTATGGGCGCGCCGGGAATCCTCCCCAAACACCGCCGCCTAACCGGCCTTACCGAATCGCTGCGCTGCCGGTACGGGCGGGTCCCGCGGTCCGGCGGCGGCGCGACGCGGTCCAGGGCCGGAAGGGTGAAATCTAGAGGGAAGGCTTAACGGGCGTGATAGATTGGCACCCGTTTCTCCACGAAGGATTTACTGGACTCCTTGAAGTCCTCGCTGAGGTGCAGGCGCAAAGGCTGGCCGTACATGTCGGCGTCGGCGACGGGCTGCACCCACTGGCGGCGGGACAGGCGGACGCCGGCGCGGCAGGCCAGGGGCGGCGTTTTCAGCACCTTCTCGGCCAGCTCCTCGGCTGCCTCAAGGTGCTTGCCCGTGGGGACCAGCCGGTTGATGAACCCCAACCGGTACATCTCCGGAGCGCCCACCGGCTCCCCCGTGATGGCCATCTCGGTGAGGACCTTGGACGGCATGAAGGCGTTCATCTTGGCCCAGACGCCGCCTCCGTAAACGCCTCGCTTGGTTTCGGTGATGCCGAACATGGCCTCTTCCGAGGCGACGATCAGGTCGCATTCGATGGCGATGGAGATACCCGCTCCCAGAGCGTAGCCGTGAACGGCGGCGATGACCGGCTTCCAGTTGATGGAGCGGCCCAGGTATCGCTCTGCGCTCCGGCCCCGCGAGGCGGCCGCCGCTTGAAGCGGCGTCATGGAAACGAATTGCGACTTGATGACGGCCCCGGCGCAGAAGCAGCGGCCCGTTCCATAGAGAATGCACACCCAGGCTTCCTCGTCGGAGTCGAACTCCAGAAACGCGTCGGTAAGGTCGATTTCAACCTGGCTGTTTACCGAGTTGAGGGACCGGGGGCGGTTGAACATAATGTAGCCGATCTTGCCCTTGCGCTCGTAGGTCATCGTCTCGTATTCAGTCATCGGTGGCTCCTCTTCTGCTGCATTTCCCGTGCTGCCTGCTGGTTCTGCTGGTGAACGGGTCTATTCTACAACCGTTTGCATGGGCTGCAAGCAAAGGCAGGGTCTAACTTACTGGAGGGATCGCGACCGTGGAACCCTGGCTTGAATTAGCATGACGCTCTATCAAGCTTCTCATTGACCTGTTTCGCAGGCTGTACTCAGCGGAACCCATTATCCAAGCCAACAAGTTGCACAAGCGGTTGGCTCGTGCGGGGTCGCAGTGGTCGCCGGAGTGGGCGGCTCTCTACAAGCAACGGCAATCTGTTGAGCGTGCGTTTGCTAGACTCAAGGGCCAACGCTCTTTGAACCACATCACTGTTCGGCGGCTGCGGAAGGTTACGGCCCATTGCTACTTGTTTCTGATTGCGATGCAGGCGGCTTCTCTAGCAATTCGTTAACCACTACAACGGTATCGTGGATTGCCACCTTCACGTCTTCCGCGTCATAGGTGACTACCCTGTGGGCCGCTTCGTCACCAAGCCTATGCACTCGTTCAGCGAATTGGTCTGTTTGCAGCGTTAGGGCTGGAGGCGTCATGGCCCTGCCATGGCCCAAGAGCGGACCAAGGGTTTTGTGGGTTTCGCCGGTGTGGAACTCCAATGCCAACTGGATGGCCCGCCTACACATTACAACTCCGGCCTTATAGGCCCCCTGAAAGTAACATTCCTCAGCCTCTTCAATGTCTTGAGGAATATCTGGTCTGCTCTCACACAACTGAGATATGAGCTTTCTGGATTCAGTAACGGGCATGGCTTCCTGTACATCACGTACTTCATCGTTGTGCATTGAAATGGGCCAGCGGTGGTCGTCCTTAAGGCATGTAAGGACACCCTTCAACCTCATACCTCTGCTTAGGTCGTCCCTGGGCCTCAATGAAAGGATTGCTTTGTTGCTGTAATGTGGCCTGCCCAAGTGGTCAGTTCCAGCTCCTTTTTCACATACGGCACAATTAACAACGACTGCCATTTCGCCCTCCCCCTGTCCGTCTGCGGGGAGTATATCAATCTCCTGTCCGATTTGCTGTTCCATCAATCAAGCCTCCAATAAATATGCAAGAAGCTGAATTGACGCTCATTCTGCCTTGGCATACAATTCCAGACAGTTCAACGTGATCCGTCTCTGGCCCGAGATCTTGCCCCTTCCTTCCTGGTTTGGGAACTCCGGGACATCGTTGGGACCTAGGCGGTTTGGGGCCGGCAGGCCGAAGGCAGGGCAATGAACGGCGATCAGGTCAGGGACTCCTTCATCAAATTCTTCGAGAGCAAGGGGCATTTGCACATGCCCAGCGCGTCGCTGATTCCGGCGGGCGATCCGACCCTCTTGTTCACCAGCGCGGGTATGGTCCCGTTCAAGCCCTTCTTTACCGGGGAGCAGACGCCGCCCTCCCGCCGGCTGACCAGCAGCCAGAAGAGCTTCCGCACCACCGACATCGACGAGGTGGGCGACCACAAGCACCTGACCTTCTTCGAGATGCTGGGCAACTTCAGCATCGGCGACTACTTCAAGGAGGGGGCCGTCGCCCACGCCTGGGAGCTGGTTACCCAAGTCTTTGAGCTGGATCCCGGTCGGCTGTTCGTCACCATCCATCTGGACGACGATGAGGCCTTTCAAATCTGGCGGGACCAGGTGGGCGTCCCCGTGGAGCGCATCTACCGCTACGGGGACAAGGACAACTGGTGGGGCCCTGCGGGGAACGAGGGCGCGACTGGACCCTGCTCCGAGCTTCACTACGACGGCGGCGCGGAGAAGGGCTGCGGCCCCATGGTGGAGCCGGACGTGCTGACCGCCATGTTCAGAGAGGAAGTGGCCGGCGCCGATCCCAAACCTGTGCCCGGCTGCCATCCCAACTGCGATTGCGAGCGTTTCGTCGAGCTGTGGAACCTGGTGTTCATGCAGTTCTACCAGGACACTACGGGCGCGCGCACCCCGCTGCCGGCCCCCAGCGTGGACACCGGCATGGGGCTGGAGCGGGCCGCCACCGTGCTTCAGGGCAAGTCCAGCATCTACGAGACGGACCTGTTCTGGCCGGTCATCCAGAAGATCTGCGAGATCAGCGGCAAGTCCTACGGAGTGGACACCGGCACCGACTACGCCCTGCGGGTGGTGGCGGAGCATGCCAGGGCCGCCTCCTTTCTAATCGGCGACGGCGTGGTGCCGGGTAATGAGGGCCGGGGTTACGTGCTTAGGCGAGTCATCCGGCGGGCCATCCGCTACGGCCGGCGGCTCGGCCTCGAAGAAGCGTTCCTGACCCACGTGACCGAATCGGTGCTGCCCCTATTCCGGCACGTCTACCGGGAGTTGCTGGAAAACCACGACTTCATCCTCCGGGTCATCCGCCTGGAGGAGGAGCGGTTCGCCCGCACCTACGACGACGGGAATTCCATCTTGCGAGGAATGATCGCCAGGCGTCGCGCGGCGGAGCCCCACCTGGCCGGAGTCATCACGAGTGTCCGAGGGGGTGCTGATGACCCGTCGGATGTGTTGAAACTTCTAATCGGCGGGACGGGGCTAGTCGAAGACTCAAACGAGGCAATTGGGCAGGACCTGGCTTTCGATGCATTGGCTGGGGCCGTAACCGAGAAGCAGGCTGATGCGGTGGCGGCCTGGCCGGCTCAAATCTCCGGACAAGAGACGTTCGTGTTGTATGACACCTACGGTTTCCCTCCGGAACTGTCCGCCGAGATCGCCCGGGAGCATAGCCTGGAAGTGGACCTGGAGGGCTTCCGAACAGAGATGGACGCCCAAAGGGAGCGGGCCAGGGCCGCCCACGCCTTCACCGGCAGCATGGAGGTGGTGACTGCCTACGAAAACCTGGGCGTGGATCGGACCGGGTTCGTCGGCTATGACGGGCTGCACCAGGAGACTGTGGTGGCCGCCATTCTGTTGTTGGACCCTTCGACAGGCTCAGGGCGAGCGGAATCTGCTGGTCAGGCCGTCAAGGGCCGGCAGGTGGAGCTTGTCTTGGAGGAGACCCCCTTCTACGCTGAGGGAGGCGGGCAGGTCGGTGACCGGGGGACCATCAGCGGCCCCAACGGGCGGGTCCGGGTGGAGGATACCCAAAGCCCGGTGGCCGGGCTGATCGTGCACCGGGGCGTGGTCGAGGAAGGCGATATCTCCCTGGGTGAAAGGGTATCCGCCCAAGTGGAACCCTCCCGCCGCCTGGATTCGGCCCGGAACCACAGCGGCACCCACCTGCTCCACGCTTCGTTGCGGTCGATCCTCGGACCCCACGTGCGTCAGGCCGGGTCGCTGGTGTCGCCGGACCGGCTGCGGTTCGACTTCAGCAACGTCAGCCCCCTTTCGGCCGAGGAGGTCGGGTCGGTCCAGAACCTGGCGAACGCGAGGATCCGCGACAACCTCCGGGTGTCTGCCCATGAAACAACCTACGCCGAAGCGGTGCGTGAGGGAGCGCTGGCCTTCTTCGGGGACCGGTACGGGGACGTGGTGCGGGTGGTGTCCATGGCCGGCGGAGATCAACCTGAGGGTGGTGAAAGCGGTCAGGGCGGGCCTTTCAGCCTGGAGGTCTGCGGCGGTACCCACGTGACGGCGACCGGCCAGGTGGGCACCCTGTTCGTCCTGGGCGAGTCCAGCATCGGCGGCGGGATGCGCCGTATCGAAGCGGTGACGGGTCAGGCCGCCGAGCGATTGTTCGTCGACTATGCCGCCAAGCTGGAGAGCCTATCCCACAAGCTGCAAACCCCGGTGGTCGATCTGGAGGCCCGGTTGGACACATTCATCCGGGACACCGAAGAGCTGCGGCGCCGGTTGGCTTCACTGGAGCGGACCGCGCTCCGGGCCGAAGCGGAGGCGATGCTGAAGCGGTTCGAGGACGTGGAAGGGGTCAAAGTGGTGGCGGGCCGCACCTCGGCCACCAGCCCCGAAGCCATGCGGGAGATGGGAGATTTCTTGAAGGCCAAGCTTTCCAGCGTGGTCGTGGTCCTGTCGGCGGTGATCAACGACAGTCCCTTGCTGATTACCATGGTCACCCCGGACCTGGTGGGCAGGGGCCTGCACGCCGGCAACCTGGCCCGCGATACCGCCAAGGTCATGGGCGGCGGCGGCGGTGGCCGGCCCGAAATGGCCCAAGCAGGCGGCAAGCAGGTCGAGAAGCTGGAAGAGGCTTTGCAAGCGGTGCCGGGGCTGGTCCGGAAGGGCCTGTCTTGAGGGTTTCATTCGAGCCTATTTACGGGAGTAGGGACGCTGAAACTACTGGCACTTGACCTGGGAGAGCGCCGGATCGGTCTGGCGGTCAGCGACGCCGCAGAGACCCTGGCTTTTCCCGTGGGCCACTTGGTGCGCTCCAATTTGAAGCCCGACGTAGAGCGCGTCCTGGCGATTGCCCGAGACCGGGAAGTCGAGGGATTCGTCGTCGGCATCCCCTTCAGCTTGAGCGGCGAAATGGGTCCGGGCGCCCGGCGGGCCCGGGGATTCGCCCGCTCCCTCCGGAAAAACACCGGTCTCCCGGTCTACACGGTGGACGAGCGCTTCACCTCCGTGGAGGCCGAGGGTCTGCTGCGGGAGGCGGGACGTCAACCCTCTCGAGAGAAGGGCTCCGTGGATGAAGCGGCCGCCGCGCTGATACTGGAACGGTTCCTGAAGCTTCGACGGGAGTAGGACCCCTTCCCTAATCCGGTGCACCCTCGCCGCGGACCGCCGGGGAGATTGAGCGCCTCTATCGCGACTTATCGGAGCACCTTGATTCCTTCAATGCCCTGTCTTATTGCCCGGTTACCTGCTATATTATAAGCGTGGGTCTTATCGACATCCGCAATATTCTTATACCTCAGGCCCTCGCACCAGTGAAACCAGGTATCGCGGCCAAATCCGGCACGGGTAGGTTGGTGGCGATCTCCCACAGAGTGATGGGGGGGTTGTGTTCGGCGAATACATAGAACTCCAAAAACTCCTCGGCGCCATATTGGCCGGGTATTTGCTCGGTTCAATCCCCTTCGCCTACATCGCGGCCCGGTACCGGGGAATCGACATCTTCAATACCGGCAGCAGAACGGCGGGCAGCGCCAACGTGTTTTGGAACATCGGCCGGCGCCGCGGCAGCCTGGTCTTCACGGGGGACGTGCTGAAGGGGGCGGCGGCGGTGGCATTCGCCGGGCTGCTGGACGTATCGTGGTCCGTGGCCCTGCTCGCTGGGGGAGCGGTGATCCTGGGCCATTGGAAGTCGGTCTTCTCCGGCTTTCGAGGTGGCGACGGGATGGCGCCGCTGATCGGCGTCACCCTTACCCTGGAACCTGGAATGGGGGCCCTGGGCTTCTTGATCGGCATCGGTGTATTGTTGCTCCTGCACCGCTCGCCCCTGCGTTCGGCGTGGGGCGTATCTGCCTGCTTCTTGGCGATGCTGGGAGTGAGCCAGTACTACCAGGTAGATCGCGACCTGGTGATGGGGCTGGTGGCCTTGGCGATGCTGGTGCTGTTTCACAGCATCATGGGTCGCCGGGGCCGGATACGTATTCCGGACCAGGAACCGGTCGATCTGACCCTCGAACTCGAACGTGAACTCGACCTGGCCCTCGACCTGAATCTGGAAACGGACCCAGACTCCGACCCCGATCCCGAAATGGGACCGGCCACCCAAGAGGGCCGTTAGCCGTTCCCCTCCCCAGTGCGCTGCCAGCTCCACTGGAGCCGCCGGAGCTTCATGACCCAGCCCAGGTTGGCGTCGTCGGCTGCCTCTTCCCGGAGCTGAGGCGCCAAGCTCACCGCTTCTTCCAGGTGCCGGGCGCACCGGTCGAGATCGCCGGTCTGAGAGTACAACCGGGCGGCGTTGTAGTGGGCGGCGGCGAAATCCGGAGCCAAGTCCAAGGCTGCAATGTACTCGGCCAACGCTCCATCCACGTTTCCCGAGGCCTCCAGCGCCGCCCCCAGGTTGCTGCGGGCTTCGGCGAAATCGGAACGCAAGGCCAGCGCCCGCTGGTAGTCCGCAATGGCCAGCGGGTAGTCTCCCAGCTCATCGAAGGCCAGTCCCCGGTTGTTGAAAGCCTCGGCGTCCTCGGGCGAGAGCCTGACCACATCCGTGTAATCCGATACCGCTTCCTCCAGATGACCCTGGTAGTAGTGGGTTCTCGCCCGGTTGAAGAACGCGTTGCTATTCGATGGATTGAATTCCACCGCGGCGGAGTAATCGGCAATCGCCTGTTCGTGCTGCCCCAGCTCGTCCAGGGAAGCCCCCCGGTTGAGGAAAGCGTTGGACAAGTCCGGCCGCAGCTCGATGACCCTATCGAAGTCCTCGATGGCCCTGTCGTGGCGTCCCAGCCGGGCCAGGACCAGGCCCCGGTTATAGATGGCCTGGAGATAGTCCGGCTTCAACCCGACGGCCCGGCCATAGTCGGCGGACGCCAGCTCATGCTCGCCCAAGTCGTCATAGGTATTGCCCCGCTGGTAGTAGGCCTCAGCCAGGGACGGCTGGCGTTCGGTGACTCTGGTAAACTCGCCAAGCGCCTCGCCCAACTTCTTCAGCCGGAGGTAGGCCAGCCCCAGGTTGAAACCGGCGTCCGGATGGGCCGGCCGGCGTTCCAGAATTTGTTGGTACACGGCGGCCGCGTCGGCAAACCGCCGGGCGGCGAAACAGCCGTTGGCGTACACCAGGCTGGCTTCGGCCGGAGGAGCAGCCTCCAGAGCGGCCAGCACCCGCTGTATTTCCTGCTGCGCCTGATCGGTCAGTCTCGCCCCCCGAGGCCGGGGAGTGAGGCGGGTGACCCCGATCTCATTTTCGTCAAGCAGTTCGGACAGAGAGGATAGCAGCGTGTCGGTTAGTTCCATCTTGGCTTTAAGGATAACACCGGGCGTGGCTCAGGGGAACGGCGCGTCCCCGTTGATGAATTCAGCCGCCGCCCTTACAATAAAGTTGGTGTGTTTATTTCTTAACGTGGGAGTCCAATGTGACGCAAACCAGCGAGCCGGCAATTGTAATGTACACTCACCCCTCGTGCGCCTTTTCGGCGGCAGCCAAGGCGGACTATCGCAAGCGCCAGGTGGAATTCGTCGAGATTGATCTGTCCCTGCAACCGGATGAGATCCCCGGCCTAGAACGGCTGACCGGAGGCGAACGGGTCACCCCTGTGATCGTCCACAACGGCGACGTCACCATCGGTTTCAAAGGGGGATATTGAGAATTCTAGCTATGGGCCTGTTAGGCCCGCACCCCTGGCACACCCCATCTTCCCTGGTCCCGGCCACGGGGCCGAACCCTCGTCACTGACATCCGCTTGTTGTGGGCTCCGTAAGCCTATGGTAGGATGCTGCGCAGGCCACCATAGACCAATAACGTGAGGATGACGGGAATGGATAAAGACAAACTCGCAGCTCTGGAAATTGCGCTGGGGCGAATCGAAAAGGATCACGGAAAGGGCGCGGTAATGCGCTTGGGCGAGGTGAGCGACCAGCTGATGACCGAGGCGATCGCTACAGGCTCTTTGGCGCTGGACATGGCGCTGGGCATCGGCGGCATCCCCAAGGGACGGGTCACCGAAATCTTCGGGTCTGAATCCGCCGGCAAGTCCACCTTGGCCATCCACATCATGGCCGAGACTCAAAAAGCGGGCGGCATCGCGGCCTATGTGGACGTGGAGCACGCCATGGACCCCACTTACGCCGCCAACTGCGGCCTGAATCTGGACAACCTCCTCATTGCTCAGCCCGATAGTGCCGAGCAGGCCCTGGACATTACCGAGCAACTGGTCCGCAGCGGGGCGGTGGACGCGATCGTGGTCGACAGCGTGGCCGCCCTGGTTCCTCAGGCGGAGATTGAAGGAGACATGGGCGACGCCCATGTCGGTTTGCAGGCGAGGCTGATGTCCCAGGCCCTTCGGAAGCTGACCTCCACCATTCACCGGTCCCGGACCGCGGTGATATTCATCAACCAACTCCGCGAGAAGATTGGTATCGCCTACGGTAGCCCTGAGGTTACCCCGGGCGGGCGGGCCCTGAAGTTCTACAGCTCCGTTCGGATCGACCTGCGACGGGTGGAATCGCTAAAGCAGGGTCCCGAGGCAATCGGCAACCGGGTACGCGCTCGAGTCGTCAAAAACAAGGTAGCCGCTCCCTTCCGCGTGGCTGAATTTGACATAATGTTCAACCAAGGTATCAGCAAGGTGGGCGACATCCTGGACCTGGCGGCAGCTCAAGGAATTATCAAGAAGGCGGGGGCCTTTTACTCCTACGGTGATACCCGGTTGGGCCAGGGACGGGAGAACTCCAAGGAATTCATGATTCAACATCCCGAGATCGCTGACTCTATCGAAGCCCGGGTACGGGGCCACGCCTCGAATCCGGACGAGCCGGCAACCGGCGAAACAGACTCAGACAACCATCATCAATCCGGCGATACGGTGCCGGCCTCCTCCGAACCGGAGCCGCCGAAGTAAATGGACCACCTCATGGCGAAGGGGGGCCATCGCCGCCGCACCGGGTGGCCGCCCCCCTTCGCCGGGATTGCCTAAGGTCACCCGGCCCCCGTCCCACGGCCGCTTCGAAATTGGAATGCGCGGGACGGGTCTACCTCGGCCGGCACCCGTCGGTCTTTGATGGACCGGCTCGGACCCACTGGAAAACCCCAAGGCGAAGATTCGATACGTCCCGCCGGAAGACCAGCTACGAACCTTGCAACTGCAAACCACCCTGGCCAAAGATGAGTAGATGATGCCTTCAGGGGAGTCTTGCGTCGACCGCGACTCGGACGGTGCTCTGGCCCGGGCCAAGCGAGACGCCCTACGGTTGCTTGCCTACAGGGCCCGGAGCGAGGCTGAGGTCCGGCGGCGGCTCGGAAAGAACTACTCCTCGGACATCCTCGACCGGTTAATCTCCTATCTCAAGAAAACACGCTATCTCGACGACATTGCGTTCGCTCGGGAGTGGCGTGAGCACCGCGAGCGACTCCGGCCTCGGGCCGCGGGTGTTTTGCGCCAGGAGTTGCTTGGTCTAGGAGTAGATGCCGAGGTGGTCCGAGAGGCCCTTGAGGGATTTGATGCCGGCGAGAACGCCTACCGCGCGGCACGGGCCGTAGCCGGTAAGCTGAAGGGGAGCGAGTTTCCCGTTTTCTTGCGCCGGGTCGGGTCGTACCTACATCGGCGCGGCTTCGAAGGGCCGGTCATCGAGGACGCGGTCAACCGAATCTGGCGGGAGCTAGCGGACCCGTTGGACGGCGGCGTAGACGCCGAAACCGAGGAATAGCAGCCCAAAGATGCTGAAACTGAAAGGGCTGATGATCCAGCTAATCAGGAAGGCGCCCGCGACCGAGCCTCCGGTGATCCAAGCCAGTCCGGTGCCGCGCTTGCGGTTGACCGCCTTGCTGATGAGTTCCCCGGCCCCGTAGCCAACCCCAATGGCAGCCAGGGAGGGGAAGAAAGGGATTGCCCCGAAGATGCTGGTGAACAGGGCCCACAGGAGGCCACCGGCGATTGCCACCGCTACCGCGACGCCCGCGGCCCGGGCGTAGTAGGTGGGCCGCACGTCGTAGGTGGGCATCCGGACCGCTTTGCCGCACTCCCGGCAGCGGATTCCCACCGGCGCCTGCACCATGCATTGGGTGCAAACAAACTTCGCACACCGGCTGCAAAACAACCCCGTCTCCACGGCCGGGTGCCAATGGCAGTGGTGGACCGCCTCCTGTTCCTGCTCGGTTTGCGCTGAATGGTCCATAACCCTCGACTCAGGCCTGAATCGCTCTATTTGGCGCCTTGGGGTTGTCGGTGCACCCAATCGGCGCGATCGTCCACGTCCCGGTCCCGAAACAGGCGGTTGAAAATCACCTTCCTTTTCGGAAGACCTTCCGGCAGTGGAGTCCAGTTGGATAGCAGCCGCTTCAAAGATATTAGCAGCAGTAAGCCGGCACAATACCAGCTTAACATGCCCGGCGCCCCGGAGAGGAATGCCCAGAGCGGCAGCAATGCCAGGGAAATCAGCACCCAAACTCCCGAGCTTCGAGTCACGGCCCAGCCCAAGAGGGCAATCGCGATAGCCGTCGCCATCAACAAGGGGGAGAGGGCCAGAAGCGTGCCAACCGTGACCGCGATGCCTCGGCCTCCCTGAAACTTCAGGAATACCGACCAGTTGTTTCCAGCAATAGCCAACAGCGGAACGACCACCAGAAGGGCCGAGGAGGTTTCCCAATCCAGCAAATACCGCCCGATCCAAACCGGGGCAGCTCCCTTGAGAAAGACCTCAGATACCGACAACGGGACCACCCACCATCTCCCGACGTGACGAAAGAGGTTGGCAGCCCCCACGTTGCCGCTGCCGTAGCCCCGGATGTCCACCCCCTTCACCAGCTTGCCCATTAGATAGGCACTGGGAATGGACCCCACCAGATAGGAAAAGATGTACAGCCCTGCTATTTCCATAGAAAACAGCCGAAGTGCAGCCAGGTTCCTGGGAAGCGCTAGCTTCGGAAGGTTCGCGCCAGTTTACTGGCCGCCTCTTCCAGGCGTTCCACCGTCGACAGAGGCGGTCCCAGGGTGCCCGGCAGGGGTTCGCCGGAGTTGCCCAGCCCGTGGTAGTCGCTGCCTCCGCAGGGGATCAGGTCATATTGCGCCGCCAACCGCTCCAGTTTTCGGCGCGTATCCGCGTCGAACTGGGCGTAGTGGACCTCCAACCCCAGGAGGCCGGCGGTCTTCAACTTGGCGATCGAGGCTTCCATGTTCTTCAAGTAGGCCGGGTGGGCCAGCACCGGTACGCCGCCGACCCTGGTCAGGGTTTGGACCGCCTCTTCCGGTGTCACCTTCTCCCGCTCAGCATAGGCCAACCCGCCACGGCCCAAATACTCGGTGAACGCGTCCCGGGGCTCGTTGCAATAACCGTTCTCCACCATGGCCAAGGCGATGTGCGGGCGGCCCACGGCTCCATCGCCGGCGATCTCCAGGACCCGCTCCCATTCCACGTGAACCCCCAGGCTGGCTAGCTTTTCCACCATCATCTGGCCACGCTCCAAACGGCCCGCGCGGAACTTTCGCAGCATCTCCTGGAACTCCTCATCCTCATAGTGGATGAAGTACCCCAGCATGTGAATCTCATCGCCGGGAATGTCGGTGCTCAGCTCGATGCCTGGGATTATCCGCAGGTTGGGGAACTCCTCCGCGGCCCGGTAGGCTTCGGCCAGCCCCTCGGTGGTATCGTGGTCGGATATGGATATCTGCTGTAGCCCCTGGCTCGCCACCAGCCGGATCAGCTCGGTGGGGGAAAGCCGGCCGTCGGAAGCGGTGGTGTGTAAATGGAGGTCGACGAGGGCGCCCATTCTAGCTCACCATCCGGTCCAAGCGCTCGATAGACTGGGCCTTCCCCGTTTCCACGTCAATGTCCAGCAGCACCGAGTTCATCAACACCGGTCCCCGGGCTACCGTGAGCCGCTGGGGCAATCCCGAGAGGAACCTCTCCAAGACCGCGCTGGGATCGCTACCGATAACCGAGTCCGCCGGCCCGGTCATCCCCACATCGGTGACATAGGCCGTACCTTGGGGCAGAATCTTGGTATCCACGGTGCCGACGTGGGTGTGGGTGCCCACGACCGCGCTCACCCGGCCGTCCAGATACCAACCCAGGGCCTGCTTTTCGGACGTGGCCTCGGCGTGGAAGTCCACGATAATCACCCGGGGGCCACCTGCGGCCTCGGATTCATTCAGGAGCTGGTCCGCGGTGCGGAAAGGGCAGTCCAAAGGCGGCAAGAAGACGCGGCCGATCAAGTTGACCACCATCACATCGCCCCAGACCAGGCTGCCCCGGCCGGGCGCATTGGGGTAGTTGGCCGGGCGCACAAGTGGGATCTCCCCGTCCATGTGGGGAATGATCTCCCGCTGGTCCCAGATGTGATTGCCGGAGGTTAAGACATCCACGCCGCTCTCGAGCAACTCGTAGGCCGTGTCCAGGGTAAGCCCGAACCCGCCGGCCGTGTTCTCGGCGTTGGCGATGACCATGTCGATGCCGCATTCCTGCCGGACCAGGGGCACCAGCTTCTGGAGGGCCCGCCGCCCCGGCTTGCCAATCACGTCACCGATCATCAATATGCGCAAGAGTGATCGCTCCCCCGTTTCAGCCGCCGCGACAGTCGAAGGGGACCCAGTCCCGGCTACAGCGGCGCCCTGGATCCCCTATCGAGGACTGTATCCGATACCGTTTGGTATGTTTGGTCACCGGGTGCCCCGTCCGGCCGGTAATGGTGGCAAGCCGGAAGATCAGCGGAGGCGTTACCTGGCGTATTCCACGTTCCGGGTCTCCCGGATAACGGTGACCTTGATTTGCCCGGGGAAAACCAGGTCGTCCTCAACCTTCTTCGCGATGTTCCGGGCCAATGAGGCAGCCTCGATGTCTGTCAGGTCATCGGGTTTCACCATGACTCTGACCTCGCGGCCCGCCTGGATGGCGAAGGCCCGCTCGACCCCGCCGAAGCTGGTGGCCACGCCCTCCAGGTCGCGGAGGCGCTTCACGTACAGCTCCAAGGACTCTTTCCGGGCCCCGGGCCGGGCGGCGCTGATGGCGTCGGCGGAGGCCACCATAAACGACTCGATGGTCTCATGCTCGTCGCTGTGGTGTTCCAGGATGCCACGGTAGGAGCTGTGGTTGACGCCGTACTTCCGGGCTATCTCCGCCCCGATCTCAGCATGGGGGCCGGAGACCTCATGGGTCACGGCTTTGCCGATGTCATGGAGCAAGCCACCGATCTTGGCCACCATGACGTTTGCTCCCGCTTCGGCCGCCAGCATACCGGAAAGCAGCGACACCTCGATGGAGTGTTTGAGAACATTTTCGCCGTAGCTGTACCGGTACTTGAGTTGGCCTAGCAGCTTGATCAGCTCTGGGTCCAGCCCGCTCACGCCCACCTCGAAAGTGGCCTGCTCGCCGGCTTTCCAGATAGTCTGCTCGATCTCAGCTTGAGCCTTGTGGACCATGTCTTCGATTCGGGCAGGCTGTATCCGTCCGTCGGCAATCAGCTTCTGCAGCGAGAGGCGCGCGACCTCCCGCCGAACCGGATCGAAGCAGGATACGGTAACCACCTCCGGAGTGTCGTCAATGATGACGTCCACGCCCGTTAGTGATTCCAGAGTTCTTATGTTCCGCCCCTCGCGACCGATGAGACGGCCTTTCATCTCATCGTTGGGCAGGGAAACAACAGTGGTAGTTATTTCGGAAACGACATCAGTAGCCAGACGGTTTATGGCCGTGGTAATGATCTTGCGAGCGTTCTCGTCGGCTCTTGTGCGGAACTCCTTCTCGAGTTCGTAGTGCCGGCGCGCCAGGTCGTGTTGGGCCTCCTCTTCTCCCCTCTTCACCACTTGCTGGCGTGCTTCGTCTATGGTGAGGTTGGCTATCTCCTCCAGCGCTTGACGTTGCCGGGATTTCAGGTCCTCAACCTCGGTGAGGGCCTCTCGCGCCGCGGATTCCCTAGCGGCGATGTCACGCTGTTGTTCTTCCTGAGCCTCGACCTTACGCTCTAGCTGCTCTTCCCTTTGGAGGTACCTTCGTTCTAGCCGGCTGAGTTCCTGCCGATTTTCCTTGATTTCTCGATCAGCGTCCGTGCGTAGATTGAGCACCTCTTCCTGGGCCGCCAGAAGGAGCTTTCGCTTTTCCTCCTCGCCCTGGGAAACAATGCCTTTGGCCGTTTCATTGGCCTCCAGCGCCTGGGTACCGTCTGCTTTGGCTCTACCGAATAGCCGGGTTACTACCTCTTTCCCTGCGGCCGCCAGTGCGGACAGGAAAACGATGATAATTCTCACGGTATCACCCGTTCCTTCCCGCTAGTTGGCCTAGTCAGGAGTCCTCAAATTTGTGCTAATATCGTAGCGATAAGCGTTAACCCTGTCAAGGAGAGCTGGCTTCCAGACCCCGTTACATCGGGTATTCAGTACCTTCACAGCTGATCGCTTTATGCCCTGCTGGAGTCATCTATCGGCCCGCGTGGGGCTGGACCGGCACCGTTTCAACCGCCCCGGATTTCTCATTTCGTCGAGATCACGGGGAGATAGTGACTGTTCTTCTCTTGAGCCTCCCATTCCGCTGCACTATAATGGGAGGGATACTATCGACTGGTGCGGCGCACTTCGCTTCACCAACCGCCGCAGGTGATATTACATGGCCAACCTGGACTATTACGAAGTCCTGGGAGTACCTAAAAGCGGTTCCGAGGAGGATATCCGTAAGGCCTTTCGCAAGAAGGCGATGGAGTTTCACCCGGACCGTAACAAGAGTCCCGACGCCGAAGACAAGTTCAAAGAGATCAACGAGGCCTACCAGGTCCTGTCCAACGGGAACAAACGGGCTCAATACGACCGCTTCGGCCACGCCGGAGCGGGCTCGAACGGTGGCTTCGACCGCCCGTTCGAAGGGTTCGACGTATTCGGCGGATTCGGGGATATTTTCGATTCCTTTTTCGGGGATATCTCAGGTCGCCGGAGCCGCGAGGCCCAGCGGGGCGGCGACCTGCAGCACCGCGTAGTCCTCTCCTTCGAGGAGGCGGTCTTCGGCGCCGAACACCAAGTTGAGGTCAACCGCCTGGAACGGTGCCAGCGCTGCTCGGGCGCCGGGAACGAGCCGGGCACCCCTCTCAACAATTGCCAGACCTGCCGGGGCGCCGGCCAGGTGCGCCGGGCCCAGCGAAGCATCTTTGGCCAGTTCACCCAGGTCAGCGTGTGCCCCACCTGCCAGGGCCGGGGCCAGGTTGTTCAAACCATGTGCAACGACTGCCAGGGCGGCGGCCTGGAACGGCGTAAGCGCAAGATAGCCGTTAGAATACCTGCCGGCGTTGAGCCCGGAATGCAGGTGCGCTTGAGCGGCGAGGGGGATGTCGGGGACGAAGGCGGGACGGCTGGAAACCTGTATGTTCACGTGGACGTGCGGGAACACGAGTTCTTCCACCGGGATGGTAATGACCTGGTGTACCGCCTGATCATAAATGTGAGCGAAGCCGCTTTGGGAGTGGAGAAACTGATACCGGTCCTTGAGAAAGACGGCGGCGGACAGGCTATCAGGATACCCCACGGAACCCAGCCCGGAGCCGAATTCAGGCTTCGCGGGAAGGGCGTTCCCCATATCAACAGCTCCCGGCGCGGCGACCTGAAGGTGTTGGTTGACATACAGGTCCCCCGAACCCTCACTTCACGCCAGCGCAAGCTCCTCGAGGCGTTGGCTAGCTCGATGGACTCCGATGGGGAGCCAGACGAGGCATTAGACGTGGAATTGGAAATGGACGGGGACAAAGACAAGGGGCTGATAAACCGGATCAAAGAGGCTTTGGGCTAAGCACCGCCGGGGCCTCGTCGCATCTTCGGGCGGCGAGACGTGGCGGAGTGGGCGAGCCCAAGCTGCGTGGCTTCAACTTGGTCCGCGGCCTGCGGTTTTCAACGCCCGGGTAGTTTTGGCTCCCGGGCTTTTTGCGTTAGCCGGTTAATTGCGCTCTTGACTAGGAGGAGAAGTGGCTTGGCGGGAGCTTAGCATCGGCGTACCCCATGAGTACGTGGAGCCCATTTCGTACCTGTTTAGCCGGTATGGCCGCGGCCTGAGTATGGAGGCGGACGGACCCGACCGCATCTTGCTGCGTACCTTCGTGCCGGCCACCTCCAAGCAGCGCCTGGCCCGCATCGAGGTTGGCGTCAAACTGGTCTCAATCTTGGAACCCCTGGGAGAACTGAGAATCCGAGAACTGGACGACAAGGAAGACTGGCAAGAGTCCTGGAAATCCCACTTCGATTTGCTGAGAGTGGGCAGGCGCCTGGTGATAAAGCCGACCTGGATCGAGCACGCACCTCAAGCCGGCGACATCGTCATCGAGATCAACCCGGGTATGGCCTTCGGAACTGGGTACCACCCGACGACGTACACTTGTTTGGAGGCGATGGATCACTTCGTGCAGCCCGGAATGTCGGTCTTGGACGTGGGAACCGGCTCCGGAATACTGGCGATAACCGCCGTCAAACTGGGGGCGAACCGCGTCGTCGCCATGGACATAGACCCGGAGGCGATACGGGCCGCCCGGCAGAATTTCCGCCGCACCCGCACCGCGAAAAAGGTGGGCTTGGCCCAGGGCACCGTGCCCCATCCGTTGGCCGGCCCGGAGCAGTTCGACCTGGCGGTGGCCAACATCTCGGCCCGGGCCGTCTGCGACCGCGGGCCATCCATCCTGTCTACCTTGCGGCCCGAGGGAATCCTGATCGCCTCAGGCTTGTTGAAGACCCAACGGCATGAAGTGCTGAGGGTCCTGGAACCGCTGGGCTGCACTCTCATCCGGCAGTGGTCTCAAGAGGACTGGGCATCTCTGGCGTTCCGGCGCGGTTCCGGCCAGCCGTAGATTGCCCACTCCCATGCTCTGGCTTCCCGGCTGAGCCGCGCCGGGTGTTATACTGGCGGCGTGCCTGGCCCGTAGGTTTGACCCGCAGGTTCAACCCGTGGATTAGACCCGATGGTTTTGGCGAAGTCCTGGATCCGTTCGAACGCCTGGACGGCCCAAGGCCACGGTGAGCGTGACTGTTGCTTATGGAGCAGGTGGACCTGAACCGCTACGAACTGGGCGGAGCTTTGGGCTCCGGGGCCGACTACGAGGTGCGGGCGGCCGTCGACCGGAAAACCGGGCGGCAGGTGGTGCTGAAACGGCCCCAGCCTCAAATGGTCCGACGCCAGCTTCACGCCGGCATCGAAAAGCGCACCGAACGCTCTCTACGGGCCCACCGTGAAGTGGGCCATTCGATTCCCCTGGTGGTCCCGGTTCTCGGTTACACTGAGCGCACCCTCCACGACGAGTATTTTGGCGAATCCCTGGGGCAGGAATACCGGGTAACCGTGGAGGAACGAGCCCTGGGCATTCCCCTGGTTGGTGACCCCATGGCCCGCATCACCGGGGTGCCTGTTGGGGTAGGGCAAAACCTCTTTGCCCTGTTCCCTCTGGCCGCGCTGGACCGCCAACCTTCCTTCCCGATTCAACGGCAGCTGCTGGACGTGGAAGAGGGGTTCTACCAGGCCGGATACATCCTGCTGGACCTCCGCCCCCAGAACATCTTTTACCAGCCGGAATCAAGGCGCATCACCGTCGTGGATTGCGGCGCCCTGATCGAGATTGGCGAAGAGCCCGCATCCCACGGGAACGTGCCTGGGAGTCTAGCCGCGGACATCCATGATTTCTACCTGGAAATGCTAAAGTTTTACACTACTTCGCAGCCTCCTCCCGCTGAAGCCAAGGGATACCGGGAGCCCCATGGGCTTCGTCCCGTGGTACGCTTTGAGGAGGAGTTGGACCAGATGTCTCGTGATTTCGGCGCCACGCCCGGTCCGCTCCGTGACGCGGCCCTCCCGATGATCGAGAAGGTCCGCGGCCGGTCTTACGCGGATTTCGCCGGCTTCCGCCGCGACCTGACCACCTACTTGGAGATCCTCGAGGAGCGGTACCGCGGGCTCCCGAACCTGGAGCAAGCTCGCCAAGTTTGGGCCGAGGCCCTGGGCTGGCTCCGGGGCGAGTATTGGCGGCGCTACTTATTTCAACCGGAAACCGAGCTTTCGGCCTTCACCGTTACTTAGGAAACCCGCGACCAGACTCCGGGGCGCCGGACCCGGCAACCTGCTGAATTTAGGGGGCGGCCCGAGATCCCCTGGACTCCCGAGGGACGAGGTATATGCTAGCCAGTGAGGTGGCAACCCTCCAGGACAACTCGATCCATGGAGATGACAGCTTCTTGACCCGGGACCTGGGCGGAAGGGCCTTCCTGGACGTGGTCATGGACGGGGTTACCGGCTGCGGCGGGGAGGAGGCCAGCCGCTCGGTAAGGGATGCATTGGCCGGGGTATCCGTCAACTCCCCGGATGACATCTTGGAGGTGCTGGAACGCGTCAACGAGGAGTTCTTCCAGGTGGGGGGAGGGCGTTATCTGTTGACCACCATCTCCGCCGCTCTGTACCGGAATGGCCGGCTAGACGTCATCAGCGCCGGCGACAGCCCGGTCTTTCTCTTTAATCCCGGCTCTATTCAGCAGCTCAGCGGGCGCGTTGGCGGTCTTCTCCGGGCTAGCGCCGCCAAGCCCATTGGGTCCGGCCCGCACCTGGCGAGCCTAGCCAGGGTGGAGGCTCAGGTGGAGCCCGGCGCCCGCTTGGTACTGGCGACCGACGGGCTGAGCGACAATATCCAGCGCGAGGAACTGGGGGACCTGGTCCGGCGGGCAACGTCTCCTCTGGAAGCCGCCGGGAACATTGAACAGACGATCGCAGCCCTCCTCCGGGAGGGCCGGGTGCCGGCCCAGTTGGGCGGGCGGTTTCGCCACGACGACCGGACGGCGATCATCCGGTTCTTTGGCGCAGGCGGGCCGGTGATCTAAGACATCCCTCCGATTCTCGACATCTCTAGGGCCGGACCGGAGGACGGCTCAGGGTCAAACCAGCCTCCGGGGGAGAGGCCCCACCGAATCGAAGCTGCCATTAATGTGCCGTCTCCGTCGGTGCATTGACTGCAATTCGAAGCGCCGCCCCTTGTGACATATTTCGAAACTTGCTACAATTCAGCCGTCTGGCCCTCGCGAGCCAGTGGCTGGCGGAACACCCGAAAAGGAGCAATTTCTGTGAGGAAAATAAAAGTCGCAATTATCGGAGTCGGTAATTGCGCGTCCTCATTGGTGCAAGGCATTCACAAGTACGTCGAATTACCGGAGGAAGGCGAAGTTTCCGGGGTGATGCACCCGAGAATCGGCGACTACCGGATTGAGGACATCGAGGTGGTGGCCGCTTTCGATGTCGACGAGACCAAAGTGGGTAAGGATTTGTCGGAGGCCATATTCGCCGGCCCCAACAACACCCTGAAGTTCGCGGAGGTCCCCCACATGGGGGTAACCGTCGAACGGGGCATGACTCATGACAGTATCGGCAAGTACGTGAAGCACCTGGTGAAGAAGTCTTCGCATCCCACGGCCAACATCGTAAGCATTCTCGAAGACCGGGAAGTTGACGTGGTGATCAACTACCTGCCAGTTGGCAGCGAGGACGCTACCAAGTGGTACGTGGAGCAGATACTCAACGCCAGATGCGGCATGGTCAACTGCGTCCCGGTCTTCATCGCCAGAGAAGATTACTGGCAGGGCCGCTTTCAGGAGCGAGGGTTGCCGATCATCGGTGATGACATCAAGTCCCAGGTGGGCGCGACCATCCTTCACCGGGTCCTCACGCGCCTGTTCGAAGACCGTGGGGCGGAGATCGAGAACACCTACCAGTTGAACTTCGGCGGTAACACCGATTTCCTGAATATGCTGGAACGGGAACGGCTGATCTCCAAGAAGATCTCCAAGACCGGAGCGGTCACCTCCCAGATGGACGACGAAATCGACCCGGACAACATTCATATCGGTCCCAGCGACCACGTACCCTGGCTCAAGGATCGCAAGTGGTGTTACGTTCGCCTGGAGGGCAAGGTGTTTGGCGGCGCCCCGATCAGCTTAGAAGCTAAACTAGAGGTGTGGGACAGCCCGAACTCCGCGGGGGTGGTGGTGGATGCTATTCGGTGCGCCAAGCTGGCGTTGGACCGGGGCCTGGGAGGGGCGGTGGCGGGCCCCAGCGCGTATTTCATGAAGTCCCCACCGACACAATATACCGATGACGTTGCCAGGGATATGGTAGAGGCCTTTATTGCCGGTGAGGGCTAGCCCGGCCAAAGGAAACTGTTTCCGGCGCTCGGGCTCGGAGAGACTGCTTGAAGATCGCAATGGTGTCGCCCTACGACTTCACCTGGCCCGGGGGCGTGGCTGCTCATGTGGCCCAGCTGGCTCGTGAGCTTGGCCGGTCCGGGCACGAGGTACAGGTGCTGGCGCCCCATTCGCCCAGCCGGCAGGGACTCGATGCCGACCAGTTCGTCCCCTTGGGCCGGTCGGTCCCGCTGCCCAGCGGCGGCTCCATCGCCCGGGTCTCCCTCTCCTGGTGGTTGTATCCAAAGGTGCGGGCCCTGCTCCAACAGGAAGACTTCGACATTATCCACCTGCACGAGCCCATGGCCCCGATCCTTCCCCTTTGCGTGCTGGAGTTTTCCAACGCCGTGAACGTGGGCACTTTCCACGCATCGTACAGCCATCAACACCTCTACCGGCTGACCCACCCGATCATCAAGCGGTGGTACCAACGTCTCGATGGGGGTATCGCGGTATCACCGGCAGCCTGCCGCTACGTGAACAACTCCTTCCCCGCCGACTACCGGATAATACCCAACGGCATCGACGTGGACCACTTTACCCGCAACTCAACTCCCTGGCCGGAATACCAGGACGGGAAGACGAATATCCTGTTCGTGGGCCGGCTGGAGAAGCGGAAGGGACTCAAGTATCTCCTGGAAGCCTACAGCCGGTTGAAATGGGATCTCCCCAACATCCGCCTCCTGGTGGTTGGGCCGGGCAACCCGGACCGGGACTCCTACCGAATCATCGGCGCCCGCGGGCTGCAGGACGTGGTGTTCGCCGGCCGGGTGTCCTCTGAAGACCTGGCCCGCTACTACGCCACCGCCCACATTTACTGCTCTCCGGCCACCGGCGCGGAAAGCTTCGGCATCGTCTTGCTTGAAGCCATGGCGGCAGGCAAACCGGTGGTGGCCTCCGATATCGAAGGCTACCGCGACATCGTGACCCACGGACAACAAGGCCTCCTGTTCGCGCCCAAGGATTCCGAAGACTTGGCCAGTGCCCTCGCCTTGCTGGTGGCAAACCCGGAGTTGGCGCAGCGCATGGGAGCCAGGGGCCATCGGATGGTGCAAAAATACCGGTGGGACGTGGTGGCCTCTCAAGTTGAGGACTACTACGATTACTGTCTGAAAGCAGCCAATGGCCGTGCCCGGAAGAGAGCAATTTAGGGCGGCGGTCGCTCGCTACTTCGAGTTGCCGGGCGCCCGGTTCTTTCGTGCGTTACGGCTTACCCCCAATGCGGTCAGCCTTCTAGGGTTTGGCTTGGCTGTGGCGGCCGCCGGCCTGGTTGGCTTTGGCTGGCTCTTCGCCGGAGGCATCGTGTTCTTGTCGGGCGGATTGCTGGACGCTCTGGACGGCGCTCTGGCCCGATTAACCGGAAAGGCCAGTCCTTTCGGGGCCCTCCTGGACTCGGTGCTTGACCGGCTGAGTGAGGCGGCCCTCTTCGTGGGACTGGCAGTCTACGCCCTTGACGCCGATTTCAGCGACGATCGCCGGTTGTTCTTCATCGTCGTCCTTCTGCTGGCATTGATATTCTCTCAGGCGGTCAGCTACCTGCGGGCCCGAGGCGAAGGACTGGGGGTTTTCATCCGTTCCGGCCTGATGACCCGCGCCGAGCGGGTGGTGCTTCTGGGAGTTGGCCTGCTCGTCGGCCAGATAGTGTGGGTCTTGCTGTTCATCGCCGTGGCCTCCGGTTTCACCCTGCTACAGCGGCTGTTCACCCTGCGCGGCAAGCTTGACGATAGTGGATAACCGGGGAGTTCCCGTGTAAACTGTTAGTCCGGCTAGGGCCGGGTTCGTCGCCGGTTATCGTGGACCGGGCAAGATGTCGAATTCCTCAGGAGCCCGCTTCATGACGGCGCAACCTCTAATTGGAAACCGGGACAGATCAGAGGGGAAACGGTCCTGGCGCCAAGACTCGAAGGGCCACGTCAACCTTTGGATCAGGAGTAGCTAGCTTGCCCAATGAATTGAAAGGAAACTTGAACGGTGAAGGACTTCGGGTGGCAGTGGTTGCGGCCAGATTCAACGAGGTGGTGACTCGCCTGTTGCTGACCGGGACGATAGAAACCTTGGCCCGGCATGGCGTTCGCGACGGAGACATCAGTGTTGCTTGGGTGCCAGGGTCCTTCGAGCTGGCGATGGTAGCCAAGACGTTCGCCCAGACGGGGCGGTACGACGCGGTCATCTGCCTGGGAGCGGTCATCCGCGGCGAGACCGGTCACTATGACATGGTGGCTGGGCAGGCCTCCGGTGGCACTGGGGCCGTGGGGCTGGAAACCGGGGTCCCGACCATCTTCGGGGTGCTGACCACCGAAAACATGGAGCAGGCGCTGAACCGGGCTGGAGGGAAATCGGGCAATACAGGCAGCACCGCTGCCGTGTCGGCCATCGAGACCGCCCGGCTGGTCCAGGCCATCAAAACCGGGTAGAGCAGTCAGCAATCAGGTCAACCGCCGATACCTCATGGACGACGGCTGACGCCTGATAGCCAACCTCCGGAGGCCGCCATGAAATTCGGTGTGAGCGTTCCGAACAACTGGGGGGTCGAAGATCCTCATCAGGTGCTGGCCCTGGGCCCCATGGTCGAGGGGTTGGGATTCGATTCCCTGTGGGTGATGGATCACCTGTTCAATAACGGGTATATCGGGCGCCGCCTGGCGGACAAACCCTACTACCATCCACTCTGCACCCTCTCCTACCTGGCGGCAACCACCAAGAAGGTACTCCTGGGCACATCGGTCCTGGTGCTGCCCTACCATAATCCGATCGAGTTGGCCAAGTACGCGGCCACTTTGGACCAGATCTCCGGCGGCAGGGTAACCTTGGGTGTCGGCGTAGGCGCCATGGTCGAGGAGTTTGAAGCCTTGGGCATCCCGCTGCGCCAGAGGGGCTCGCTCACCGACGAAAGCATCGCTATAATGAAGGAGCTGTGGACCAGCCCCCGCCCCAGCTATCACAGCCGCCGCTGGAACTTCTCCGACCTGTACTTCTCCCCGAAACCCGTTCAAAAACCCCACATACCCCTGTGGATCGGGGGCTCCAGCCCGGGGGCCCTCCGCCGGGCGGCAAGCGCGGGCGATGGCTGGCACCCCAGCGGAATCACCCCGGAGGCATTCAGCTTGGGCCGGCGTGAGGTCCTGGATCTGGCGGCGGCGGCCGGGCGGGACCCGGGCTCGATAACCATGTCCGTCCGGTTTGAGGTGGAGGTCCACGACGGGCCTTCCAGCGAGCGGGCCGTGGACCGCGCCCGGGTTTCGGGGGGCGATCCCGGCGCGATAATCGGCGCGATCGAGGCCTACCAGGCCGCCGGCGTGGAGCACGTGATCCTGGCCCACAACTCGGGCGACATTCCGGCGATAACCACCCTGGTGGAACGTATCGCCCGTCACGTGATCCCCCACTTTCGGTAAGGCGGCTGCCTTGGATCTCGCCATCCCTGCCGGAGCCGGAGAGGACTTCAGCGGCCTTCAAGAGCACTGGTGAAATAACGCCGGCCAGAACCACGGGCCTATCCCTACCCCTCTCGCTCCCGCTCCTCCAGAAACTCGTTGAGCGCCGACCAGTCCTGCCCCAGGCGGACAAGTTCGCGGTCGTTCGCCGCCACCTGGCCGTAGTGGGAAATCTGAAACGCATCCACAATCCGGCCCACCGGCTCTCTGGGAAGCAATCCCACCAGGGTGTGTTGGTGCTCTTTCGGGGTTTGCCACTCCAGCCGGGGGTTGCCCATCTTGGCGGTCAGCGCCAGCAGTCCATGGTAGAACTCCCGGGGGTTGCTGGGGTCGGCAATGCCCTTCGACCGCTTGGCGCCCACCACCGGCAGGCTGCTCCACCATTCGGCCAGCAACGCCGAAAGGTCCCGGTTGGCCCTGCTCCAGCTGAACGTGGATTCACGCGTCTCCAAGCCGTCTCCCCCCTGGCTCCGCAACCTCTGGAACCGGAAGATGCGGTACACCAGCCAGCCCGTGAAGGTGGCGGCGGCCGCGAAAGAGGCCCCTTTTAGGAATATCACCAGCAGGGCGGGCGGCCCTTTATCACCAGCTTCCTCACGCATTTGGGCGTGGAATTCCCGCATCTCCGCCTCTATGCTTTCCAGTTCGGTCAGGTCGCCGCCGCCGAACCATCCGGAGACCAGGTTGGCCAAGCCCACAAGGAGCCCAGCCAGGTACCCGACGCCCAATATGACTGGACTGAGCAATAGGAAGCCCACGTTGCCGGCCGTCTTCAGAGCTGTCCTGGTGATGTCGTCCAGACCACCGATCCCCGCCGCGCTGATCAGCAGGGCCAGGACGATCACCCCCCCGACGCTGGCTCCGATAGGGATCCACCATGCCGCCGGCATCCCCTGTGAATCCTTGGCCTCCCAGGTAAAGCGGGCCATGGACAGGCCGGCGAGGCCCACGCCGATAAACCCCACCGCCAAGTAACCGCTTACTACGATGGTCGAGTACAGGCTGCCCAGCATTACCGCGATCAACAGCACGATCAAACCCCACTGGAAGGAGGCGCGCACCGTGTCCAGGTTTACTTCATCTTGGGCCATGGTGACCCCCCGCCACCACAGCAGCACCAGGAAGACAAGGCCCATGAACAGGGCAACGGCAGTGTCTACGTCTCCACCCACGACGTTGCCCCACGACGTGGGCCCCAGACCGGAGTTCAACTGAGATAGAACCAGCAGGGACAGTACGCTGGCGGTCAGGCCGGCCGCCCCACGCAGGCCGCGCGAGAAGGGAAGGGACTGCACGTAGCCGGACAGCAGGAAAGCCGACAGCAGGGCGGTAAAGACAAGCCAGAAGGACAGGGCGGCGTCCGTCTCCCCGAGGAGGGCGCTGACGATGGCTATGACCAAATAGAAGGCGCAGGCCTCCAGAAAGATACCTACTCCGGTGACAGCGCTAGTCCGCCAGAAGCCGCTCATTTTCCTCCAACGGATCGAGGACCGGTCCCGCCAGGTAGACAGGGGTATCCGGTAAATTCAACTCGGGCCCACCGTCGCCGGCGTAGAGCACCAGCACGTGGTAACCTCGCTCCTTCATCGCCGCCACATCTCGAGCCACGGCGCTGGTGATAATGGCGGTTACCAGGACCATCGTGGCGCCCGGCGGCATCGAGTTCCGTTCGGAGCGGAGCACCCGGGTCAGAGATGTCACCGCGTACGGACCGGCCATCGCCAGCGCCTCCAGCACCATGGGGAGCTGGGACGCCGACGCCCCCACGGGGACGCTGAGCCATTTACCTGAATAGGTGGCGACGGCGTTACTGATCACCCCGAAACTGAAGCCTTGGCGGGAGGTATTCTCCGCCGCCGAAGCGGCGACAGTTACCGCCCGCTCGAACAGGCGCCGGTTGGTGCCCTCCCAAGGGTGTTCGCTGGTCGTGGCGTTCAACGCCACCATGACGTTGAGGGAAACTATGGGCTCGAACACCTTGGTTTGCAGCCGTGATGTTCGGGCGGTGGCCTTCCAGTCGATGTGCTTCATCGGGTCGGTGGGTTGGTACTCGCGTTGACCCATGAATCGCGTGGTGTCCCGGTGCAGCGGGCGCCGCCCGGGGCCGGCGCCCAGCGGGTGCTGAGCGGGGAGCGGCAGTTGTCCCAGGTCCACGAGGCGCGGGTATACCAGCAGGTGCTCCATTTCGGTGAGCTTGGTCTCCGCGGCGTTGAACCCAAAAATGTCACCGCTGCGCAGGCGCACCGGGCCGATGCGGTGATACCCCCGGGCCGTGCATTGCAGGGAGTAGGTCCAGGTGACCCGTTGAAAAGGGAGCAGCGAAGTGGTGATGCCGTGCTGCCGGGTCCCCTCCATGTTGCTGGCGCGAAGATTGGCTCCCGGCAGTTCGAGACCCTCGGGAAAGTTGTCCTGGATATCCACCCAAATGAGCGGTAGCAATTTGTCGTTGGAGAGGGTGACGGAGTACTCCAGGGTGTCGCCGATGAAGGCCCGGCGCCGGGATAGGGAACGGGTGTGACTCACCCTCCGGAACGCATAACGCCCCCATACCCGGGTCGCCAGCCAGATGATGATGACCAGGGAACCGACCACCAGCAACAGGCCCTGGCTGGCAACCAGGCCGAAGAATATCAGAAGGGCGCTGATCAACAGCCATAGATCGTTTTGCATCGGGAAACCGCCGGCCTAATTATTCCGCCGAATTCGGGCTGTCATCCGGCCGCCACGGAGAATCAACGCTGGAACGATTTGGGGCCGCACTCCCGCCAGCCGCCGAACCCCCACCGGTGCCAGCCGCCGCCCCGGCCGCCAGACTCATCCATGGCTTCGTTCGAAGGTGATAGAGGTCCACCGTTGTCCATTCCGGAAAAGGTGGACTGATGGCGATTCGGTCGTTGGAAGAGATTGCCAATGTGCCTCCTGAGAAAGAGTGCATGTCTCGGTAGCTGGAAGTTCCCTCAGGAATTGCCGGGCTGGTTTCCAGCGCTGGTTTTCGGGTGACGGCCCTCGTCGTCTCCGTCGTGCAGATGTCCTCAGACGGGCACCGCAAGCCGTTCAAGAAGCTCGTGGATGACGCTCTCCCGGGTGCGTTCCCGCAGGCGGGCCTGGGACTTGAGAATCATGCGGTGGGACAGCGCGTGGGGGGCCAGGCGCTTCACGTCGTCGGGGGATACATAGGCTCGCCCCTGGATCGCCGCCAGCGCCTGGCTGCACCGGTAAAGGCCCAAGCTGGCCCGGGGGCTGGCCCCCAGCTCCACGTCCGGATGCTGCCGCGTCGCTTGGACCAACTGGACCAGATAGTTTCGCAGTACCGGATCGAAGTGCACCTCCCTAACCTCGGACTGGAAGCTGAGGATCTGGTCGGCGAGCGCCACCGGTTGGAGGCCGGCCAGCGGGTCCGCCGATTGGAAGCGCGACAGCATCTCCTCTTCTTCTGACTCCTCCGGGTAGCCCAGCTGTAACCGGAGCAGGAACCGGTCGAGTTGGGCTTCCGGCAGCGGAAAGGTGCCCTCCAGCTCGATGGGGTTCTGGGTGGCGATGACCAGAAACGGGGCTGGGAGCGGAATGGTGGCGGTGTCGACGGTCAACTGGCGCTCCGCCATGGCTTCCAGGAGGGCCGACTGGGTCCGGGGAGTGGCCCGGTTGATCTCGTCGGCCAGCACAACCTGGGCGACGACCGGGCCAGGCCGGAACTCGAACTCGCCGGTCTTCTGGTTAAAGTAGTGGATACCGGTTATATCCGAAGGCATCAAATCCGGGGTGAATTGGATCCGTTTGAAACTACAGTTTATCGAGTCGGCCAGGGAACGGGCCAGGGTCGTCTTGCCGATGCCGGGAACATCTTCGATGAGAATGTGGCCGTTGCTGAGGATGGCCGCCAGGCACAGGTCGATGACCTCCCCTTTGCCCACCAACACCTTCTCGACGTTGGCTCGAATCCTGCCGGCAATTTCCGCGACTGTCTCGGTCATCTATTCACATCAACCCCTGTGGAGGTTCCTTCGGGCTGCCGCTGTCCGGTTGTCATGAGGTCGCCCCGGCATCCCGGACGGCCAGGTACTCTTCGGCGTCTCGAAGGTCTTTGAAGGAATCTACGCTTCGCCAAAAGAATTGGGTCTTAAGCGCCGCGATCTGGCCGGCGCTGGCCAGTCTGGGGAAGGTTCCGGTCTCGTGATCTCCCGTTTCGGGTAACTCGCTGGCGATTTCACGGTCCAAAATGTAGATGCCGGCGTTGATCCAGTAGGGCATCTCCACCTTCTCCCGGAACCCTACCACGCCGTCCTGGCCGCCCAGGTCCACCAAGCCGTAGGGGCTGACCATGGGGACCACCATGATGGTCGCGAGGTGAGATGGATTGGCCGCCTTCTTCTCCAGATGCCGGTCCAACAGAGCCTCGAGGCGCTCCTCGGTGATGATGTCACCGTTGAGCACCGCCACCGTGCTTTCCGCCTCGGGCACCAGCGGTAACCCCTTGCGGATGGCCCCGCCGCGGCCCAACGGGGTCTCTTCGACGCTGTAGTGGGCGCGGATTCCGAACCGCTGCCCATCGCCGAAGTGGTCCCAGATGGACTCCCAGCGGTAGCCCGCCAGGAAAACCACGTCGGTCACGCCGGCCTCCTTGAGCCACTCCACCTGGTGGGCCAGGATAGGCTTGCCGCGGAGGGGCGCCATCGGCTTGGGAAGGGTATCGGTCAACGGCCGGAGCCTTTCTCCCTTGCCGCCGGCCAGGATCAACGCGTACATATGGGACGGCCTCGCACCTAAACTTGGCAGCTTCCTGCCCATTCCCGGATGCAGAATAATATAACCGCCGCCGGGAGGGTTGGTCAACGGAACCCGGCGTTCGGCCGGCCGGGGGACGGGTGGGGCGGAGCTTCAGGAACCATCGAGTACGCATTGCATCAAACCCCACGACATGGCGGACGAAGGATTGGCGGGCTGGGATAACCCGTGGCGGAAGTCATGCTCCCGTTCCAGCTCTCCCTTCGCCCGCAGACCGGTCTATACTTGTGACTAGATGGCGCTGGACTCTGTCCGCTTCCCTCACCGGCCGAGAGCCCCATCGCAGCGCTATAATTACCCGTCATTTTCCCTCGCGAGTTTTGCCAAACGCTGACCCGCACTAAGGAGGAACTCATGAAGTTTGGCGCATACATGTTCTCAACTGATTACTCCATCCGGCCCGATGACCTGGCGCGCCTTCTGGAAGAGAGAGGGTTCGAGTCCATGTGGGTGCCGGAGCACACTCACATCCCGGCGGCCCGGCAAACGCCCTTTCCCGGTGGCGGCGATCTGCCGGAGATGTACTGGCACACCTACGATCCCTTTGTGGCGCTGACCGCCGCGGCTGCCGCCACCACCAGCTTGAAGCTGGGAACGGGCATCTGCTTGATAATCCAGCGGGACCCAATCGTTACCGCCAAGGAAGTCGCCAGCCTTGACCGGCTCTCGGGAGGGCGCTTCATCTTCGGTATCGGCGGCGGCTGGAACGCCGAGGAGATGGGCCACCATGGCACAAGATTCAGGAGCCGCTGGCGGCTGCTGCGGGAACGGATTCTGGCCATGAAAGAGATATGGACCAAGGACGAGCCGGAGTTTCATGGGGAGTTCGTCAACTTCGACAAGATCTGGTCCTACCCCAAGCCGGTGCAGCAACCTCATCCTCCCATCATCATGGGAGGTGACGGCGCCACCACCTTCGACCGGGTCGTGGAGTTCGGCGACGGCTGGATGCCCCTCGGAGGCAGGGGTTCGCAAGGCCCCAGTCTGGCCGAGAAGATTTCCAAGCTCAAGCGGCAGGCCGAGGAGGCGGGCCGCGACCCGGCGTCCATCTCAATAAGCACCTTCGGTACCCGGCCGGACCCGGACGTGATCCAAGGGATGGAAGCGGCCGGCGTGGACCGGGTGATTTTCTCTCTGCCGTCGCGAGAGCGCGAGGCCGTGCTCTCCATCATCGACCGGTGCGCCAAGTTCATATGACCTGAGGCCCCGCCATTTCCAGCATCCGGAGGAACCCGCCGTGTGATCGGTGTTCACATGGTCTTCTCGAATATTCCGCGCTGTCCTCGGACGCGGAAAGGCCACTGGTTGCAGGCGTGCTGGCTCTTCGACCCCTCGCAGGTTGACACCGGTGAACGCCTGCCGTTCTCGATCAATGGCTCGATCAGAGGGGAAGCAGGTCTACTGGGCACCAGCGTATCGGGGTAAAACAGGAGGCCCAGCCTGACATACCCGCCAGGCTGGGCCCGCTGCTTTGTTTAGAACCAAACGGACTTCTTCGAAGCCCTCGTCAGTAGGTGCGCTGCTGCCTCGACCGGCCGGCCATGTTCCCGTAGGAAACCTCGGGGTCGATCACCACGTCAATCAGCGCGGCCTTGCCGGAGGCGAAGGCGCGTTTGATGGCGGGACCGATTTCGGCCGGGTCCGTGACCCTCTCGGCGAAACCTCCCAGGCCCTCCATGACCTTGGCGTAGTCGGTGTCCTGGGACAGATAGGTGCCGATGGCGCGCCCGCCGCGGCGGAGGACTCCCTGAGTCACCTGGTTCCAGGCCCCGTTGTTGCCCAGGATCGAGACGACGGGCAGGTTGAACCGGACGAACGTCTCGATGTCGAACCCGGTTAGCCCAAAGGCCCCGTCGCCGTAGATGATGACGACCTGCTTGCCGGGCCGGGCCAGTTGGGCCGCCATGGCGAAGCCGCTACCGGCCCCCAAGCAGCCGAAGGCGCCCGGGTCCAGCCAGTGGCCGGCCTGGTTGATCCCCAGCGCCCGGGCGGCGAAGGTTACGAAGTCCCCGCCGTCTCCGATGACCGTGGCGTCGGGCTCCAGAACGTCCCCCAGTTCCTTCATCACCCGCATGGGGTGGATGGGGCTCTGGTCGCTGTTCAGCAACGGCTCGTCGGCCGCCTTCAGCGCGTGGTCTTCGGTCATGACTTCTTCGACCCAGGCATTACCCGGCGACTTGTAGCCGGATTTCTTGAGTTCGTCCATTATCTGGCCCAAAATGGCCTTAGAGTCGCCTACCAGGCCGACATCCACGTCCCGGTTCATTCCTATCTTGCCGGGGTCCATCATGATCTCGATCAGCTTGGGGTTCTGAGGGAACATGTTATCGGACCCGTACCCCAACCTGAAGTCGATGGGAGTGCCGATGAGGATAACCGTGTCCGACTTGACCAGGCCGTAGCGGCGTCCCAGGCCGCCCAGATTGGGGTGGTCGGAGGGGATGCTGCCGCGACCCATCGCATTCAGGAACACGGGCGAGCCAATCATCTCAACGAACTCGCGCAGTTCCTCCGAGGCTTCGGACCACCAGATGTCGGAGCCGGCCAGCACCATGGGCCGCTCCGTCGTCTTGAGGATGTCCACCACCTTCGCGACGTAATCGGGGTCGCCGTAAGCCATCGCCTCGGTCCGGTACCTCTGAGGATACCTGACGCCCGACTCCTCAACCTTGCCAATTACGATGTCTCTTGGAATCTCTAGGTAGGAAGGGCCTGGGATACCCGTGGTGGCCATGCGAAAGGCTTCAGCGAGGTACTCCGGTATCCGCTCGGTCCTCTTCACCTGCTCGGCAAACTTGGTTATCGGCTTCAAGAAAGTGACGCTGTCGAAGTCCTGGAGGCCGCCCTTCAGGTGCTCCTTGATGTCCGCGTTGCCTCCGATGACAATCATGGGGCTGGGAGCTTGGAAGGCATTGGCGATTCCCGTGACGGCGTCGGTGACGCCGGGGCCCGCGGTGACGATGCATACGCCGGGCTTGCCGGTAACCTTGGCCCAGCCTTCCGCGGCGTGGGCTGCCACCTGCTCGTGGCGAACGTCGATGACCTGGATGCCTTCATCGACGCAACCTTCGTACAGGTCATAGATGTGCCCGCCGTTCAGAGTGAATACGTACTCGATCCCTTCATGTTTCAGGGCTTTGGCGAAGAGATGTCCGCCGTCTATTTCTGCCATGACGCCTCCCGATGTAAATTTGCGAAACGTGGTACCCCGCGGTTGAAAGGTGGCCTTCGCCGGCGGCGACGCGCCTCCAGCCGGTTGCCCGGCTACAGCCCGGTGTCGCTACCAGTATTGCCGTCCGAAACTTCCCAGGTGGGGCAGCGGAGCCACCGGCGGCCGCTGGCTTCCGGAAAGAGGCACGGTGCCGCGGGATGCTGGGCCGGGCTCAGGAGCCTCGGCCGGGATTTCCCATATGAGATTCATTGCCCGCGAAGCTATGGTGCGCCGGGGAAAACGTTATCACCTACCCCCGATGCTGTCAAACGCTGGAGGGGCCATCGTCCTATCTGTGTTCTTGACTAGAATTGGGCTCAGGTACGTGTTCTGAACATCCCTACGGCGGCCCAGATTCGGTGGGGTCCCGGACCACGACCATCACCGTGATGTCGTCCGACTGGGAGGCGTGGTCCACGAAAGCGTCGACCTGAGCGATCAAGTCATCCTGGATTTCCTGAGCCGGGCGTCCCAGGCCGGCGCGAACAATCTCCCGCAGCCGCTCTTCGTCGAAGAACTCCTCGTCGGCGTTTTGCGCCTCGGTGATGCCGTCAGTGTATAGCAGCAGCACGTCGCCGGGGTCCATCTGAACAACCCGCTGCTCCCAGGCCATGCCGTCGACGATGCCCAGCGGCACGCCGGTGCTATCCAATTCCCGCACCGTGGTCCCATCTTGGGCACTCAACAGATACGGAGGGTTGTGCCCGGCATTGGAGTAGGTCAACTCTCCCGACGATGGGTCGAGGACCCCGTAGAACACTGTAACGAACAGGCCGGCGCTCGTGTCTGCCAGGATCCGGTGATTGGCGGCGCCGAGGGCAAGTTCGGGCTGCGTTTCGTATTCCACGGCGTAGGTGCGGATGAGCGTGCGGCGAGGGCACGCAGGCCCGCACTGCTGATGTACTCCACCCCGGACATGTCGACGACCAGCTTGTGCTGGCCCGCCGACACCGCCGCCTGCAAGGCCTGGTCCAGGTCGGCTGCGGCTTGGGTGTCGACCCGCGCCTCCGGCAAGAACACGATGACATCGCCTTCGACTCGTTGCGTAATCTCCATCTGTCCTGCCTCCTGACATTAGGCGGCCAGCCCCCGGTGCCCGGCGCGTGATTGGCAATGGCCACTGGTAGCCGGGAGCGTTCTAGAGTTCGGTCACCAGCCGGGAATCAACCTCCCCGGCGCCGACGACACGCCCGTCGCGCACCTCTTCCACCCGTGGAATCCGGCCGGCAAGTTCACGGTCATGGGTGGCCATGACAGTGGTTTTGCCCTGCTGCACCAACGTCTCGAAAAACTCGAAAACCAGGCCCGCCGAGATCGTGTCCAGGCTACCGGTCAGTTCATCGCCGACGATCAGGTCCGGGTTGTTGATTAGCGCCCGAAGATGGCCACCCGGGTCGGTTGAATAGTGCATCATTCAAGGTCTTCAATCAATAACCCGATGACGGGGCTGCCAAACGCCTCGGTTCCCCTTTGGCTTGCCCTCGGCGAGGGTTTATGATGACGCCACCCAGCTATAGGCAAACGGATGTCGTGGAGCATGGGGGACAATGGGGCGCGTTCGGGGCTAGAAGGCCCCCAAAGGAGAACGACGATGAAGATCAAGAATATCCGGGCGGTCAACGTCAACATCCCGCGGATCCAGCCCAAAACGAAAGCCCGGCGGCCCGGCTGGAACGCCAAAGCACCGAGGGCGCTCCCGCTCAACAAGTACCCGGAGTTTTCAACTGCCCACGGCTGGATGCCGGGCCGAGACGCCCAGCGAGAGGTCTGGGTGCAGGCGACCGCCGAGGACAGTACCTGGGGCCTGGGATTGTGTAGCTTTGGGGAACCCGTGGCCTCGATGGTCGACTACCACTACGCGCCGCTCCTCGAGGGCCGGGACTGCATGGCCCTGGAATACCTGAATGACGTGATGTGGCGCTCGACTCAGCGTTTCGGCTCGGGAGGTGTGGGGACGGTGGCTCAGTCCGGCATCGATCTCGCGCTCTGGGACCTGAAGGGCAAGCTGCTGGGACAGCCGGTGTACAGCCTCTTGGGCGGACCCGTGCGGGAGAAGATCCGGCCGTATTGCACCTGCGACGACCTGGATTGGTCGTTGGAGTTGGGGTTCACCGCGTTCAAGATCAGCAACCCGGTGCACTACGAGATGGGCATAGAGGGCCTGAACATCCTCGAAGAGAAGATAGCGAAGGCCCGCGATGAGGTTGGGCCGAACCGGGAACTCATGTTCAACCCGGTGATGTCTTTCAACGTGGAGTTCACCATGCGGCTCGCGGAACGGCTCAGGCCCTACGGACTGCGATGGTTGGAGGAGCCGTTGATTCCCGCCAACCTGGAGGGGCACATCCAGTTGAAACAGGCAATTACCTGGATTCCGCTGGCGACGGGCGAGCATCATCAAGGCCGCCACGCGTTCCGGCAACTGGTAGAGAACCAAGCCGTTGACGTGGTGCAGCCCGACATCCGGTGGTGTGGCGGGTTGTCGGAGGCGGTCAAGATTCATACCATCGCCGAGGCGGCGGGGATCGTCACCATTCCGCACCTGGGAGCCGGGTTACCCTTCGGCCAGCATTTCGCCTTCGCGATGCCGGAGTCGCCGCTGGCGGAATTCTGGTTGGGCTCCGACCCCGGTATCCCGCTGGAAGAGGTGACCGGAATACCGGGTATGGCTCTGCCCAAAGACGGTTACATAATTCCCTCGAACGCTCCGGGCTTCGGAATGGAGATTCCCGAAGGCTGGATAGAGCCATGGAACCACGCATCAGCGATGAAGCTACGCTAGAAGTTGCGTTAGGTAAGGATACGTAGCCCGGTGGGGCAGCCCGCCCCGGCCGGCACCCCTGCCCGTGGGGGAAGTTTAACCGGACCCGAATTGGTTGACGCAGTGATTAAGGAGACCTCGGTAGGAGAGTTTGTTGCCCGTCGCTCGGGCCCGTTTCAAAGCGGCAGACCCGGATGATGCGAGGTCCGGCGGACCTAGAGAAGGAACCCGCCCGTTCGCATTTACACTCCAACCGGCGGAACCTCACCCTCGCCTAACATGCTCCCATTCCTGTATAAGTAATTGGGGCCGCCTCTCTCTTCACTTTTCCAGGCGTCCTGGGTGCGCCGAAAGATCGGCCCATTAGAAGAAAGGACTCAATATCACTACGTCACCGAAGGATGACCCTCGGGCCGGTCGCCGAATTTTCTACGGGTGGATCATTGTTGGCGCGGCGGCCCTCGCGGCATTTGGCAGCGGCCCCGGCCAGTCGTACGTCTTCTCCGTTTTCCTGGATTCGATAATCTCCGACACCGGGTTGTCCAGGTCGGGCATATCCGCTCTATACCTGGTGAGCACCGCCGTAAGCGCCCTGATGGTCAGCGTCGTCAGTCGCATGGCCGACCGGTTTGGGCCGCGAAGAATGTTGGTCGTAGTTGGGCTGGCCTTCCCGGCGGCCTGCTTCGGGATGGCGACCATGACCAACCTGACGCTATTCTACGTGGCCTTCATCAGCCTTCGCGCTCTCGGCCAGGGGTCGTTGCCAATCAACGCCACTCTGTTGGTGAACCAATGGTTCATATCCCGTCGCGGTATGGCGATCGCGATCATGGGACTCGGGATGGTGCTTTCGACCGCGATCCTACCCCCGCTGGCCAGATTGCTGATCGACAATATTGGCTGGCGCGAGGCCTACGCCTTCCTCGGGATGATGTCGATGGTTCTCGTTGTGGCCCCAGCGGTGCTGTTCGTTCGCAACAGGCCCGAAGAGATCGGGCTGTTTCCCGATGGCAAGCCCCATCCGCCATCGGTGGAAGCCCGGCAATCCAGGCTCGGCCCTGGCCGGGAAAGGCGGGTCTTGAGCACGCCGGCTTTCTGGCTCTTGGCAATACCTCTGGCAACGCCGAGCCTGGTATCGACGGCGTTGATGTTCCACCAGACATCCATATTCGTCGAGAATGGGCTGAGTGCAAACCTGGCGGCGGGAGTCTTCGTCATTTACGCGGCCGCCTCCGCGGTAACCTCAATGATCGCCGGTGCTGTTGTTGACCGAACCGGGCCGAAAGCCCTTTACGCGTTCATTATGGTCTTGTTTCTCGTGTCGCTCGGATTGGCGGTGGCCATCGACTCCATCTTCCTCGCGGTGCTCTACATCGTTGTCCTGGGTATCGCCGGCGGTTTCCACTCCATCGTCTCGGGGGTCATTTGGGCGCATTACTACGGCCGTCACCGGCTTGGCCGAATTCAGGGGACGGCCACGACAATAGGGATTTGTGGCTCCGCCGCCGGACCTCTGCTGCTGGCACTGTTTCACGATATGACCGGCACCTACACGGCGGGGATGGTGGCGATGCTGGTGCTGCCGGCATTGTCTCTGGTGAGCATCGGGTTGGCCCGCCCGAAGGGCCTCGCCGGTTAAGTGAAATACGCGCCGGCCGGTTCAGAGGCCTGGCCGTGATATTCTTTTCGACAGCCGAGGCTCCCACGCCCATGGGCGGAATATGGGGAAATGTGGTGAGGACAGGCCCAATTACTAGCCGCCTCTTGGCGCCTGTTTGACGTTACTATTGGCTGCCCCGCCTGGGTTCGAACCAGGGATTTCAGCTCCAAAGGCTGACGTGCTACCACTACACCACGGGGCATCGCGCCGGGCCGCCCCGCTTTTGACGGCGGATGGCGCCCTTTGCACTTATATTCTGAAGGGGCCGCCGGAAGGCGTCAAGGGGCGCGTTCATTGACGAACGAGGTGATTGCGTCTCCGGACGGGTGTCGCGCGCCATCGACGGTGAATCGCCACCGGGGCCGCGCGCCGGATGGAACCTGGGCGCCGACGGAAGGTATAATTGGGAGAATGAGTATGCTGCGGGTTTCCTTTTTGCACCTGGCGCCGGTTACTGGCGACATCCAGCGCAACCGCCGACTGCTGGAGTCGGCCGTAAAGGTGGCTGCCAAAGAGGGAGCCGGCTGGGCGATTACCCCGGAGCTGTGGGTCTCCGGCTACCTGTTCGTGAAGCAGATCGGCACCGATTGGATTCTCTCCCAGCCCGACGATTGGATGCGAGGCTTCTGCCGGTTGGTCGGAGAGCTGGGCCTGACCGTCTTTCTCTCCCACCCGGAGCGGGACCCGGAATCAGACCGGCTCTACAACACCGTTTTTGTGATCGACCCCCATGGCAAGATCGTGGGCAAGCACCGCAAGATCAAGCCCCTCCGGGGAACCGAGGCCTGGTCCAGCCCCGGCAGGGAGATAAACCCGGTGGGTGTCGACCGGCTAAAGGTCGGGATTTTGGTCTGCGCCGATAGCTACCTGAACGACGTTGCCCAGGAGTTAAAAGAGAAGGGCGCTCAGGTCTTGGTGTCACCCGTCTCCTGGGGGCCCGGCCCCTGCGCGCCTGACGGCGAGTGGGAGCAGCGCACCATCGACACCGGGCTGCCGATCATGGTCTGCAACCGGTCCGGGATCGAGGACGAGAGCCTGGACTTCCGGCAGGCCGAGAGCATCGTGGCCCAGCACGGCCGGCGCCTATTGAGCGGGACCTGTGACCGTTCGGTGGTCCTGTCCTTCGACTGGGACACGGACGCCATGGCTCTTCTCTCCACGGACTTCCGGAGGGCCTACTTGGAAGAAAAGCCCGGCGTCTTGCTCCGGTGATTTGCCGGGACGGGCCCGGCCCGCCCCGACCGTCCGGACTGAAGGCCGCGCTGAAACCCCAGCACCCAGTCTTGGGTTAGCTGCCGGGGGAAGAGTCGGCGTCGCTATACCGATTGCAATGACCGGGGCCCGGCATCCGGGGGCAAGGTCTCACCGCGAGGTCTTTCCGGGTGCTGGAGCGGGGGTGAACCGGCCTACATTGGGCCGGAGACCGGTTTCTCGGCCACGAAGAGCCAGTATCCCAGCCGGCCGTCGGCCACCAGGCGGCCCAGCGTGGCGATCAACTCGGGAGCTTGCCGCACCAGGCCGGAGTCCGGGACGGGCTGGCCGGTGATGCCCTGCCAGGCCAGGAACGCGCCGAGCTTGGTCTCCAGGGAGTCCAATAGCTTGATGATCTCGGTGGAAGCGTCGACCTTCTGGATATCCCGCAGTCCGGCGCCCTCCAACAGTTGCGCGTAGCCTTCCACATCCAGGGCGTCCGACAGGCAGAGTATCCGGCCCACGGCGCCGTCCAACTCCTTAGGCAGGCTGCCCGGCGCCACGGTCACGTCGCTCAGGCCGAATTTACCGCCGGGGCTCAACAGCCTCACGGCATCCGCTATCGCCTTGGGCTTATCCAGGAACAGGCTCATGGAACACTCGCTGAACAGGGCGTCGAAAAACCCGAGGCGCAGCGGCGGCCGCTCTGCATCTCCCTGGATGAAGTAGCTTCCCTTCGCCTTCGATGCCGCCGTGGTCTCGAGGGCCGGTTCCTGGAGCATCGACGGCTGCGCCTCAGCCTTGGCCTGAGCTTCGGCTACCGCGGCGCGCCCGAACTCCACCCCCACGACTTTGCAGCGGAAGACCCGGGAGACCGCCATGGCGCTCGCTCCGCGGCCACTGGCCAGGTCCACCACCCAATCTCCCGGCTGAACGCCCATCAGCCGAGCCAGCCGGTTGGTCAGGGCCAAACCTCCGGGATGCAATGTTTCGCCCAGGATAATGCGCGCCAGTTCCGACTGGTAGAGGTCGGCGCAACAGGCTTTGGCCTGGGCTTGCTCCAGCACCTCCGGGCTTCTTCCTGGCGTCATCCGGCCCTCATCTGGCGCCTACCTACGAGCGGGTAGCAGTCGATTATCACCAGTCTATCGCTCCTTGGACGGCCGAGTATTTCCCGCCAGGGGCCGGATCTTGGTCTGCTCCCGAACCAGTTGTTCGCGGATGCGCTCCCGGTAGCCGACCGAGTTGTAGGTGCAGAAGGGGATAACGCGCCCATCGGGGACCAGGATACCGACGCAGCACTTCATGGCTTGCTTCACATTGAAGGTGTACGGGTCCATGAAGTCCTTGATGGCGATCTGGAAGATGTGCTGGTTCAAGTGGGCGAGATCGTAGCCCAGGTCCATACCGGGGCCGCAGGCACACTGAAACTGGCTGGCGGTCATTTCCGTGCCGGCCACCGCTGATGCCGACCAGAGGCCCTCCAGGGCTTTTCGCACTTCGTCGAATTTGGGGAGCTTGGGCAAGGACCGGTTGGTAATATAATCCAAATATTCGTCAATGTTGAGGAGCCTGGGGAGGGGCATGATCTTCTCCCCGTCGACCAGGACGTAAGAGTTCACCTGGCAGGTCGGGAAGCAACAGGGGACCGGCACGAAGTCTTCTAGGACGAACCGGCCCTTGGTCTGGTCGACGATACCATGGATCACGTCGGGAATCGTCACCCGCTGCATTGGATCGAAAGGCATGTGCCGCCCTACGTGGGTCACCGGTTGGAGGACCACCCCGCGGACCGCCGGGTGCCGCAGGCCGAACTCCACGATCGCGCCCACCTCGTCCACGTTGACCCCATACTCGATGGCCGCGACCAGCACCGTGTTCAGGCCAGCCTGATGCAGGCGGTCCAGGGCCAGCAGCTTCAGGTCCAACAGGTCCTCGCCCCGGATGGTCCTGTAGGTTTCCGGCCGGAGCCCGTCGAATTGGAAGTAGACCACCGGTTCCAGCTTGGCCAACTCTTCCAGGAACCGGTCATCCTTGGCGATGCGTATCCCGTTGGTGTTGACCATCACCTGGCGGATGCCCCGGTCTTTGGCCGCCTGGATCATCTCCAGGAGTTGGGGGTGAATCGTGGGCTCTCCCCCGCTGAACTGGATGACCTCCGGGTCGCCCTCGATCTCGACGAACCGGTCGAGCATGCCTTCCACCTGCTCCAGGGTGAGGCTGTAGCCGGCGCCGGCGTTGGCGAAGCAGACCGGACAGTTGAGGTTGCAGGCGGTGTTGACCTCGATGAGGGCCAGGCAGATGTGTTGCTTGTGTTCCGGGCACAGGCCGCAGTCCAGGGGGCAACCATCCTTAACCTCGGTGCTGAACTCCAGGGGCAAGGTCCCCGGCTTGTTGAACTTGACCGAGTCGACATACATCTGGCTGTCGGAGCTGATGATGCCCTCGAAGCACCCGTGGCTGGGACACCGCTTGCGCATGAAGACCTTGCCGTCCCGGATGATTATCTGGGCATCGATAACCGCCTGGCACTCCGGGCAGATGCTCCTGGTCAGCTCGTGGAATATGTAATCGGCGTCCTGCTTGACGCGGAGACCGGCGCCGTTGGTCCGCTGACCTCCCGGAACGCCGTTGCTCGTCCCGTTACTATTCGGTGCTCCGCCGGGTGGGTGGGTGCTCATCTTCTCTCCCTGAGGGCGTTTTGTTCCGGCGCGGGTTTGAGTATACTTCATACTTCAGATGCGTCTGGTTTCAATCGGATGCACGCGGATGCCCGTGGCTACCGGGCCGGAACACCGGACCCGGCGGCGAACCTCAACTGGATGGCGGTGAGAAGCATGACATCAAATTCCGGCGCCATGTCTCTCTCGGGAGTAGTGGTGCTCGATCTATCCCAGATCCTGGCTGGGCCCATGTGCACCATGCTCTTGGGGGACATGGGGGCCGACATTATCAAGATTGAGAAACTCGACGGTGGCGACGACTTCCGGCGCATGGGCCCACCCTTCATCAAAGGCTGGTCGGCGGCGTTTCTCGCGATGAACCGCAACAAGCGAAGCCTGGCCCTGGACCTGCGGAACGAAAGGGGCCGGGCGGTATTCAACCGGCTGGTGGCTCGGGCCGACGTGCTGGTCGAGAACTTCCGCCCGGGGGTGATGAAGCGGCTGGGTTTGGGTTACCCGGAGCTGGCCAAGCTGAAGCCCAGCCTGGTCTACTGCTCCATCTCCGGCTTCGGCAGTAATGGCCCCTACCGGGACCGGGGCGGCTTCGACCTGGTGGCGCAAGGGATGAGCGGCTTGATGAGCTTCACCGGGCACCCGAAAAACCCACCGGCGAAGGTAGGCGTGCCCATCGCCGACGCCTCAGCCGGGTTGCTGGCCGCCAACGGTGTCCTATGCGCCTACGTTCACGCGCTTCGGACCGGCCTGGGCCAGTTCGTGGACACCTCCCTGATGGAGGCCGGCATCAGCTACACGATTTTGGAGTCTGCCGTCTACTTTGCCGACGGCGAGATACCCGGCCCGCTGGGGTCGGCCCACCGGTTGACGGCGCCGTACCAGGCCTTTGGCACCAGGGACGGCTATATCAACATCGGTGCGGCGACTCAGCCCATTTGGGAGCGGTTTTGCCGGGCCATCGGGCGCGAGGAGCTGATTGCCGACCCCCGGTTCAAGGCTACCGGCGACCGGAAGGCGAGGGAGGCGGAGCTTGCTGACCTTTTATCGGAAACATTGTGCCAAGAGACCACCGGCCATTGGCTGGACCTGCTGGAGAAGGCCGGGGTGGTGGCGGGGCCGATCTACAACATGGAGCAGGTGTACCAGGACCCCCAGGTGAAAGCCCGGGAGATGCAGGTCGACTTAGAAGACCCGGAGCTGGGCACGCTACACAACATCGGCATCCCGGTGAAGCTGTCGGCGTCGCCGGGGCGCATCCGCCGCCGGGCCCCGGCCCTTGGGGAGCACAGCGTCGAAATCCTCGAAGAGGCCGGACTTTCTGGGGAAGAGGTGGAGGAGTTGCTGCGGGCGGGAGTAGTGGCGGTGGGATAGGGGGGTTCCGGCTAGGGAGAAGTGCCACTAGTGAGAGCCGAGATGGCGGCCGGGTGAAGAACGTCGTTGAATAAGGCAGCCTAATGCCGCGTGAACTCGAGTCCAATGCTCCCAGGCAAATGTCCCTGAACGTCAGCTTCCCCTCGGCATCAGGTGATCCAGAGCGCAGCCTACAAGTCCCGCCAGGGATGTCCATCCGTCGCCTGAAGGAAGCGGTCTACCAGGAAAGAACTGGAGGCGATGACGCTGGGCGTCCGCAGGCTGGCGGAACGGCCCTGTTTGTCCACCACCACGCCTCCTGCCTCTCGCACCAGCACCAGGCCGGCGGCGATGTCCCAGGGCGACAGGGAGTGGTGGAAGTACAGGTCAACCCGGCCGGCGGCGGCGTAGGCCACCCCCAGGGCGGCCGAACCCAGCAAACGCAGGCCAAGCAATCCCGGCCATAGGGAGCGGATCATGTCGAGGGCCACTCCGGCTTTCTCGTCGACGTAGCCCAGGTCGCAGCAAAGCAGGGCCATGCCAAGGTCCCGGCCTTCGGAGACCGACAGACGCACGCCGTTGACGAAGGCGCCCTGCCCCTCCTGCGCGGTGAACATCTCCTCGCGGACCGGGTCGTAGGTTACCCCCAGCACCGGCTCGTCGCCACGGGCCAGGGCCACTACCGTGCAGAAGTGGGGAATGCCGTTGGCATAGTTGCGGGTGCCGTCTAGGGGGTCGACCACCCAGGTGTAGGGGGAGTCAGACTCGACGGGCGGTGATTCCTCGGCGAGGATACCGAAGCTGGGATACTCTTTCCGGAGCAGCTCCAGCACCGCCCGCTCCGCCGCCAGGTCCACGTCGGTGACTATGTCCGTCGGGCCCTTGAAGCTGACCTGCATGGATGTCCGGAAGCGTTCTTGAAGGATGCGGCCCGATATACGCGCCGCGTCCACGGCCACGTCCATCGCGGACTTGCCGGAGCGGGAATTCGGGAGTTGGCCTTGAGACAGTTGGGTCATGCTAGGCAATTCCTGCAGCAATCAGCGGCAACTTCACAGTCGTTAGCTGACGGCTGAGCGCTGAATGCTGGCAGCTAGGCCAGCCCCATCTTCCGGTAGACTTCTTCGATGGTCTGACGGGCGATGACCCTGGCCTTTTCCGCCCCATGCCGCAGCACCTTGCGGACGAAGCCGGGGCGCGCCTGGTACTCGCGCCGCCGCTCTCGGAACGGCTCCAGGTAGCTGTTGATGCTGGCGGCCAGGTGGCGTTTGCAATCCACACAGCCCCGCTTAGCGGTGGTGCATTCAGCGTAAATAGCGGGCACTTCTTCGGCTGGACTGAAGATCTGGTGCAGCGAGTAGATGTTGCAAATCTCGGGGCGGCCCGGGATATCCCGGCGCGTCCGCTGCGGGTCGGTGAAGGCGGTCATCAAACGCTTCGCCGTTTCCTCGGGGGATGCGGCCAGGTCCAGGTGATTGTCCAGGGACTTGCTCATCTTCTGCTGGCCGTCCAATCCGACGATGAGCGGGACTTCGGTGAGCTTGGATTGGGGCTCGGGGAAGGTCTCGCCGAACATGTTGTTGAAGCGCCGGACGATCTCCCGGGCCAGCTCCACGTGGGGGACCTGGTCCCGGCCGACGGGTACGGTATCGGCTCGGTAGAGGATGATATCCGCGGTCTGGAGCACCGGGTAGCCCACCAGGCCGTAGTTCACGCTCTCCTCCGTCTCCCGCATCTGCCTGACCTTGTCCTTGAAGGTGGGAACCCGCATCAGCCAGCCCAGAGGGGTCACCATGCTGAGGAGAGTGTGAAGGGTCATAACCTCCGGGATGTGGGACTGGACGAAGACGATGTGGTGTTCCGGGTCGATCCCCGCGGCCAGCCAATCCAGCACCATCTCCTCGATGTTGGGCTGTATCGCGGCGGTCTCACCGGGATCTTCTATGGTGGTCAGCGCGTGGATGTCGACGGCGCAGTAGATGCAGTTGTACTCCTGCTGTAGCCGCACCCAGTTTTGCAGCGCTCCCAGGTAGTTGCCCAAGTGGAGCATCCCGGTGGGACGCATGCCGGAAAAAATAACACCCTTGGGTGCTTGGTGCGATTCGTTGTCTAAAACCATGGTAGATGTCCAAATGCCGCCAGATAGGCGGCGGATTCCCGTAACGTCACGGAGTCTAGCATACCAGGTAGGGAGCGGCAAGGAGAACCAGCCGCCTTCTGGCCCCGGCGCCGGCATTCAGGCCGTGCCGCGCAACCGCGAAACACCTCTTCCGGACCGGCGGACCCGGTGTGGAGCGAGGGTCAGCCATCCATCCACTTGAAGTGCTTGGAGATCAGCCGGTGAAACCCCCAACCGAAGTTGCTGACGTGGGGCAATCCCGTGGTCCGCCACCGTTCAAGCTCCGCCCGAGCTTCCGGATGCTGCTGGTCACCGCGCCGGAGGGAGGGAAGGGCCTCCTCGCTTTCACACTCGTACAGGGCCAGGTATTTGGGCCCGGTGTTGAACCGGGATAGGGCCGGATGGTCCAGGGCCCGGAACCGGCCCGCCATGACGTACCCCTGCACCTTTAGCAAGTTGGGCACGTGGGACTCGGTGTACCAGCGGTCCCACTCGGCTTCACGGGCCGGGTCCACGTCGGCGGTAACGATGCTCAACGGCCGGTCGGAGAGAAGGAGAGGTCCCCGGAGGGGGGTCCCGCTGATCTGCTCGTACACGTTGCTGATCCGGCGCGACACTCCCTGAGGGTCTTGCCAGGCGGCGAACTCTTTCGCGGCGATGGGATCCTGGCGCGGGCCATCCCACCCAACCAGCGCCGCCAGGTCTTCCTGGCGGCGCACCCCGTAGAGCGCGGTGAACCGGTTTTCTTCATCCAACCCCAGGTACCGCTGAGCCCATAGGTAGCCGGGGATGCGCAGCAGGTTGGGAAGGTGGCTGTTGTACCACAGGTTGAAGGCCTCCAGGTGCTCTGGGGTGCAAGTCACCTGCACCATCATGAGCAACGGTCTATTCTGCATCTTCCGCCGCCGCTTCCAGCATGCCTCCGGAGTATGCTGGGTTCTCGTTCCCCCGCTGCAGGCCCCGGAGGTAGGCTATCTGCCCGCCGTGCTGGTTGAACTCCCAGATAAGCTGCTGGAACATGGTCTCCAGGGTGATCCGGCCGCCCCTGGGGTTGGGAACCGTCACATTTTCCAGTGAATAGTCATCCAGACCATCCAGTAACTCCATTGCTTTGTTCCGGGCTATCTCGGCATAGGCGATGAGAAGCGACGCCGGAGGTGTCTCGAACCCCTCCATTTGTTCGTCCGTGAAAGCGAAGCCCGTGTCGTTGGGGTCCGCGGGAAGCCGGTCGAATCGGCTGGCCCAGCCTTGCCCCCACAATTGGAGGGCCTCCAGAGCCCTGGTGTGGACCCAACGGTCCAACACCCGGGCGTAATGCCAAACCAGAAACCCGATGGACATTGACTGGGGACTCGGGCGCCACTCGAGTTCTTCCTGAGTGAGGCCGTCCACCGATCGGATCATGGACTCGTAGTTCTGGTCCAGGCACCGCTGTACGAACTTCTTCAGGTCCATATCCTACTCCCGCTGGATTGCTCGCCGGTATCTCTTTGCAGGACGCACCGGCGCCAACTTGGTCAAGGTAGCTACGCGCGGGGTGATCCGAGGCGATCTCCCGCGCCGCCATCTCCGAAAAACCTCGAAAAAGTAAGCTCTGGAGAACAGGCCGCGGGGCGCAATGCTAGGTAGGTGGCGAGCCCGAGGGTGAACCGCTGCCCAGGACCGGCGGGCAGCCCAAAGGAAGCGAGGCTACTGCTCGTCGCCGGACTCGAATCCGTCTCCCAGTTCGCTGAGGAACCTTTCGATTTCAGGAGAAAGCTTCGCTGTGGGTTCCGGCTGTTCGGAGCCCGACTCCTCGGAGTCCATCTGAGCGTCGTAATACGCTTCCATCTGCTGGATCAGCTCTTTGAGTTCCGAATTTCGCTCCACGGTGGCGCTCAACTCCCGGTACTGGCGCTGCCCGCGCCGCATCGGGGCCAGGTCCTGCGGTATGGTCTCGTATACCGAGGACAGGACCTCGATCATCCGCGAGGTGCCGGCGTAGTCTTCCTCGAGTTGGACGTACTGGGGAAGGTGCACCATGAAGTTGATGGATTCGATTTCGGACCGCTCGATCCCTTCCGAGAGCAGGTTCATGATCGTCGTCGGCCCCCGGTAAGTGCTGCCGCGTGCCTTGAAGTGAGGCACCTGCCTGTTTTGCTGGACGGACCCCAGCGAGCCGGTAACCAGCAGGGGCCGGGTGTGCGGCACCGCGTCGTACATGGCTCCCAGCCGGCAGTACCGCTTGACCTGGAAATGCCTTACGAGTTCCAGAAGCGAGTCGGTATAGTCTTCGCCATTGGAATGGGGTTCCAGCAAATGGAAGAACAGGTAATCAGGCCCGTTTTCCGTTTGAGCATAGCGGATGATGCTGTTGGGAATCTTGACTTCCCGCCGTCCTTCCGTCATGTGGATGGTGGGACGGTAGCGGGTGAAATCGAAGAAAACGCCCGGCCGCGCAAGTTTGCCGAGTTCCTTGGAACCCAGAAAACGCTCCAACCGGTTCAGTGTCAATGTGCCGACACTCCCCACGTCTACCCACGGGCGCACCATGGCGAAAACGTGAGGCTCGCGCAACTCAGGGACCGGTTCGTGAATGTCGAAGGCCCCAATCCTCATAAAAACATACTGCCAGAAAAGCGCTGTTTTATCAACCCCGGCGTAGCTGAAACCACCCGCCGGGGCCATCCTCCACGCACGCGCCGGGAAGGCTGGGGCGGCAGGGCTGGGTCGATGGCCGGCGGCCTGCCGGCATCATCCCATTCCCAACAAACTGTCCGCGGAAGCCATTCCCTCCAGTGCCAGCCCGTATCCCAAAATGTCCTGCATCTGGCGTTTGATGTTCTGGGTCATCATCACCCGGGTGTAACGCCGCACCAGATCAGTCTGCTGAGCCAGCTGCTCCGCCAGGGCCCAGGCCCGGGGCAGTAGCTCTTGCCGGGGCAGCACTTCACTGACCAGCCCAAGCTCCAGGGCTTGGGAAGCGCCGATGGTCTGACCGGTCAGAAGGAAGTACCGGCCCCGGTTTAGGCCCATCAGCAGCGGGTACACCACGTGCATCCCGTCTCCGGGTACCAGTCCGTTGATGAAATGCGCGGAGTCTTGGAAGGTAACGTCCTCCGATGCGAGGACGATATCGCAAAGCAAGGGCAGTTCGGAGTGGCGCAGGGCCGGGCCGTTGATGGCGCTGATCATCGGGACGTCGATGTCCAGAAGGTTCATCAACAAGTGCTGGCCGTCCCGGTAGATTTCGTCCCAGTCCCCCGGCAGCCTCCTCGGGGTGTCCTCCAGGGTCGCGACGGGGCCGGAGAAAGCGTCACCAGCTCCGGTCATGATGACCACCCGGTTTTCCGGGTCGCTGGCGATGTCGTGGAAGGCCTCGGGCATCTCATGATGCGGCACCATGCTCCACTGCAATGTGCCGCCGCCGGTGTGGAGCGTAATCTGGAGGATCCCGTCACGCCGCTCCATCCGCACGGTTTGGTATTCTTGGGAACACTCTTCTAATTTCATGGCGGCGCACCTCTTTCGGAGTGTTGGAAGAGTGTTGGCGGCCAGGCGGGCAGCGCCGGTTCCAGGGCTGCACCCCGAGGCACTACCCCAGGTGGGGAATGACTTCCCGGCCAAAAAGACGGATGGCTTTCATTATCGCCTCGTGGGGCGGCCCCCCCGAGTGGGCGTGGCGGAGTCGAAGGAGGCAATAGTCGGCGCCGGTGGCCTCGCTCCATCGGTGAAACTCTTTGACGCATTCCTCCGGATTGCCGAGGATCAGGCGGTCACGGGCCACCTTCTCCAGGGTCAACTCTGCTTCCGACTTTATTCGGGTGAATTCGGGAAGCCCGTTGCGCCAGTAGTATTTATATGCGGTCATGACCTCAGGCCCGTAGACCCGCTCGGCTTCGGCCCGAGAGGAGGCAACCCAGGCGTCCCGCATCAGCACTACCCGGGGTTCGCGGCCGGCGGCGACCGCCGCGGCCCGGTAGACTTCGACTACCTCCACGGTGCTCTTCAGGTCCGTGCTGGGCGTGGTCACGTAGGCGTCGGCAAGCCGGCCCGCCCGGCGTGCTCCCGGACGGGTGCCGGCCCCGATCCATAAGGGAGGCGCCGGATCCTGAAAAGGTGCGGGTTGCACCCGGAGCCCGTCGAAGTCGTAATACTTGCCGTGGAATGAGAATGGCTCGTTGCTCCAGCACTTGCGAATGATCTCAATTCCCTCTTCAAAGCGGCCAACCCGCTGCTCAATCGGAACGCCGAAGGCCTGGAAGTCGGCCGATTGATAGCCGAGGCCGACGCCCAGATTAACCCGGCCCTTGGATACGATGTCCAGAGTGATCACATCCTCAGCCACCCGCACTGGATGATGGAGGGGCAGCAGGACGACCGACGTGCCCACTCGAAGCCGCCTGGTCTGGGAAGCCACGGCGGCCGCCACGATCAAGGGTGATGGGAGGAAGCCGTCTTTATCCTGGTGATGTTCCCCGAAGAAGCAGGCGTCGAAACCGGATTCCTCGGCGAGCTGGGCCTCCGCAACAACCTCATCCACGCAGCGGGCGAGGTTTTCACCTCTAGGAGGACTGGCTATGGAGCTGTAGATACCAAGTTTCATGGTCACTCTTTTCGCACCGCGGGTGGGGCTGGTCTAGGGTCTCACAAACGGTTTGATACCCTGTGCGTCATCCCGGCGAAGGCCGGGATCCAGCAAAGGCTTCTCTGGATTCCGGCCTTCGCCGGAAAGACGCCGGTGGTGGGTATGCCGCATGATTTTGCTGGTGTAAAGCTATTTACGAGACTGACCACAGGATTCGTGGCCGGGTCCGGCTCGACCAACGCCACTCCGAGCCCAGAATCAGCTCCCCAATTCCACTCCCGGATGTTGCCCAACGAACATCGCAAAGCCCGGAGCCGGCCCAACGCCTATCGAAGTGATCCCCGAAGGATGGAATCCCGTTGCCAGGACAAGCCCTTTGGTGAAGGCAATCCGGGCATAGCCGACGGTCTCGGGACCAGCTTGTGAAATCACGTGACGGGGCGCTTCTTGGTGGCGGAAAGTGCCGGTGTACGCCGTTTACACTGGGCGAGTTGAGTCTATACTCGGGTTAGATGACAGTCAACCGGCGTTTGGGGATGAGGTGTGCCGTTGGCGGCAGGGGTTTCTAACCGGGTTGCGGGAG